>JBILTD010000098.1:0-7043 GCA_044371695.1 Crocinitomicaceae bacterium
GATGCAAACATCGGTATCCAAAATACTGCCTTGATGTCCATTCGGATTGAAATAACTATGTTGGGTAGGGTTTGAAAGGGTAGCTTCAAGTGCAGTTGTTTCGATTTCTATGCGTAGTTCAAAATCGAACAAAGTGTATTTAACTTTGGTCAAGAGTGCCCCAGGTAATTGCATCTCAGCATGACTTTCAAGTACAAAGGTAGCACTAGGCTGTGGTTCAGATTCGATTGCTGCTAAACTCCAGTTGACATTTGAATAACAAGTATTGCCACCGTGCAATAAATGTTGTCCTTCATTCGGTTCAAAGTTCCAAGTCGAATTTTTCCATGGAATTTGCGCATTGGCAACACGCCCGGCAATGGGCCCTACAATGGCCCCAATAAAAGCAATGGGTGGTTCATTGAAAGATGCCACGTAGCTACGCCAATCGCCATATCCCAAAACCACATCGCGTTTTTCAAAACCTGGTATTCCAATCTCAAAACGCTGTAGCGTTGCGCCATAAGTTAGTACAGTAATAGCCGCATTTTGATGCTTTAGTGTTATTTCCTGAACAGGCAATCCATTGATTATTGCACCTAGATCACGAACACTTGCCAAATTTGACATACAGATAGTTTTACTTCTTCAACCAATTGGCAAATAAACCATGCCATTTTGGTAAAAACGCTCCCATTAACGGGACTAAAATAATTGTAAGAGTGAGGGTTTTTAAAAGTTGATGCCATTCTTTCATCAAAGGAAACAGCAAAAAGAATAAAACATTAATGAGTGGGTAGATGAACAACCATGTCAAGAGCATGAGTTTCCACTTTGGCGGGTTCGTTTTTGTCATATAGCAAATATAAGCACCTCTTCAATATATAAGCGGTTCACAGACGATTCTGTAACAAATGTTACAGAGCAAGCGACTGAAATTAATGAAATTGGATTTTATTTCTTCAAATTAACTCCAACTAAACCTATGAAAAGTAAGTACCAAATTGTCATCATAGGAGGCGGAAATGCAGGATTATCGGTAGCCTCTCAATTGCTTCTTAAGGACAAAAAACTCGAAATTGCGATTGTTGACCCTGCAGAAAAACACTATTACCAACCAGCATGGACGCTCGTAGGAGGTGGTACTTTTGATATCAGCACGACCGTACGCAATGAAAAAGATGTCATTCCTAAAGGAACCACTTGGATTCAAAAAGGAGTAGCTAGCTTTCAAGCGGAACAAAATCAAATTACACTTCAAGACGGCGCTACTTTAAATTATGAAATATTAATTGTGGCGCCTGGTATTCAATTAAACTGGGATGAAATAAAGGGCTTGAAAGAAAACCTCGGGAAAAATGGCGTTTGTTCAAATTATAGTTTTGAAACGGCACCATATACCTTTGAAGCAATTAAAGATCTGAAAAAAGGAAAAGCCATTTTTCACAACCCACACACTCCGGTTAAATGCGGTGGCGCACCGCACAAAATCATGTATTTAGCCGCAGACTATTTTAGAAAGCACAACACGTTGAATGATATTCAAATTGAATATTGGAGTGGCGGCGCGCGCTTGTTTGCTGTTGAGAAATATGAAAAAACACTCCTAAACGTATGTAAACGAAGCAATATTCAACTAAACTTCTTTCAAAAATTAGTTGAAATTGACGGCGAAAACAAACGCGCAAAATTTGTTGGTTTTGGTGAAAACAACAAAGACATCGAAACCTGGGTTGAATTCGACATGATTCACGTGACCCCACCTCAAAGCGCACCAAATTTCATCAAAGAAAGTGAGCTAGCTAACGCCGCAGGATGGGTTGACGTAGACAAGAACACACTGCAACACGTGCGACATGCCAATATTTTCTCTTTAGGAGATGCATCAGGCTTACCCACAAGCAAAACAGGGGCGGCTATTCGAAAACAAGCACCAGTTTGTGTTGCTAATGTTTTGAGTCAATTAAAAGGTGAATCATTGAAAGCAACCTATAACGGCTACACCAGCTGCCCATTAGTGACTGGTTATGGCAAGCTTGTGTTGGCTGAGTTTGATTACAACAACAAACCCCAAGAGACCTTTCCTTTCGACCAAAGCAAAGAACGCTGGAGCATGTTCGTACTCAAAAAATATATTTTACCTTGGCTATATTGGGCTAAAATCCTTACCGGGAAAGCCTGATTTCAAGCTAAACATTAATTTTTATTTCAAAAAAAGAGGAGCATTTGCTCCTCTTTTTCTATGCTCCTAAAGCCTGTGCAAGGTCGTCAATTAAATCATTTGGGTCCTCTACACCGATGCTTAGTCTGATTAATTGCTCAGTGATATTCATCTTTCTTTTATCAGTCTCCGGAATATCGACGTGTGTCATGGTGCCAGGATGCTCTGCTAAGCTTTCTGTAGACCCTAAACTTACCGCTAACTTAAAAAGCTTTAGTTTATTCAAAAACGCAAATGCCGTTTGTTCAGTTCCTTTGATATCAAAACTAATCATGGCGCCAGGTCCCAAGCACTGTTCTTTGTAAATTTGATTTGAGCGAGCTGAAACTTGCCCGCCTTCTCCTAAGAAATATACTTTTTCTACTTTAGGATGCTTCGCTAAAAATTGAGCTATTTCTTTAGCATTGCTCTGTTGACGCTCCATTCTGATTTGCAAGGTCTCCATCGAACGCAATAACATCCATGCCGTATGCGGAGAAATCATATTGCCTAGAAAAGTACGCAAGGTCTTCACTCGAGTGATCACTTCAGACGTACCCATAACTGCTCCTGCTATTAAATCTGAGTGCCCACCTAAATATTTTGTGGCAGAGTAGACTGTCATATCTGCGCCCAATTCCAATGGTTTCTGCCACAAAGGCCCAAGGTATGTGTTATCAACAGCCACAAAAACTTTAGCTTCATTTAATTTCGAATAATGATCGCCGAGGGAAACCATTTCCTTGATTGAAAAAAGATCATTAGTTGGATTTGCAGGTGTTTCTATATAAATTAATCCCAAATTATGCGCCAAGCCGCTCTGATCAATTTTCTCTTTAACTTTTTCAGTTGTGTCATGAACGCCAAATTCTATGGCGTGTACACCAAATTTTGAAAGCACATGATGAATGAAATGATGCGTGCCTCCATACACAGGCGCTGAATACAATAACAAAGAGCCTGGCTTTAAAAACTCAAGTAACACTGTTGAAATAGCACTCATGCCAGACTCAAACACAGCAGAGCCAGCAGCAGCATCCCAAAGCGTGAGTCTGTCTTCTAAAATTTCTAAATTTGGATTATTGATGCGGCTGTAAATTAGCCCAAGCTCTTCATTGGGTCTTGAAGCGCGATGTCCATAAGCCAATTGAAAAAAATCTTTCCCCTCCTCTGCTGACTTAAAAACAAAGGTAGAGGTGAGGAAGATGGGGCATTTAACTGCTCCTTGACTCAGTTCAGGCTTGTAGCCATGACTCATCATTAAACTTTCAGGTTTCATGTTGTTGATTGATGTTGATTTTCAAAGATAATTTTTAATCGCGCATTCTGGGAAACTTCATCATAAATTCACCTAAAAATCTCATTTTTGCTTTATGAAAAACTTTCTCCTGCTATTTGTTTTTTTTATTGTAGCAAACAAAGCGTTCGCTCAACTATTAAACGGCCCAATGCTTGGTTACAATACTTACCGCGAACAAGCGCTATGGGTGCAGACTGAAAAGGCAGCAAAGGTTGAATTTGTATATCGCCCTGTAGGTTCAGGTTCGGGTTCAGTTTGGCTCAAAAGTTCAGCTGTAAATACGAAAGAGAGCAAGGCTTTTGTAGCTGAAGTAGTACTGGATAATTTATCCCCAGGTACTACCTATGAGTATTTGGTTCATCTGAATGGAAAAGCTACAGCGTCAATTGGGAAGCAACAATTTACCACCCAAACCATTTGGGCCTACCGAACAGACCCGCCTAATTATAAATTTGCTATTGGGTCGTGTTCATATATCAATGAAGAAAAAACAGATCGAAACGGAAAGCCATACGGAGCTGATTACCAAATATTCAAAGCGATTGAAGCGAGTGCTCCTCATTTTATGCTTTGGCTCGGTGATAACGTTTATTTCCGAGAGTCTGACTGGACCACCAAAAGTGGCATGCAGCACCGATATACGCATAGTCGTAACCTTCCTGAATTGAAAACACTTCTAGCCAACGCACCCCAATATGCCATTTGGGATGACCACGATTTTGGCCCTAACAATTCAGACAGAAGCTTTATCAATAAAGAGCTGAGTAAGGAGACCTTTGATTTGTTTTGGTCAAATCCAACACATGAGCATCCGGACCTACAAGGAATTACCACTCAGTTTGATTGGTCTGATTGTCAGTTTTTTCTTTTAGACAATCGATACAACCGTGCCCCTAATGATCGCCTGGACGGTGATAGAACTGTACTAGGAACTCAGCAACTTGAATGGTTCAAAGAAGCGCTTTTGAACAGCCCTGCAACCTTTAAGTTTGTGGCAATTGGCGGGCAGTTTTTAAATACGGCACCTGTTTTTGAAAATTATAGCGCCAATGGCTATGACAAAGAACGTCAAGAAATCATTGATTTTATTTACAAGCATCAGATTAAGAATGTCATCTTCCTAACCGGTGATCGTCATCATAGCGAGTTAAGCGTGCTAGAAAACGAAGGGCAACCAATCATTTACGACCTCACGATATCGCCACTGACTTCAGGAGTTCATGATGCCAGTTCGGAAGCAAATTCTTTAAGAGTTACCGGAAGCCATATTGCAGTGCGCAACTTTGCACTGATCAATGTTTCTGGTCCTCTAAAGGCGCGTGAGCTCGACATTCAAATTCAAAGCTCCGATAACAAGCCACTTTGGCAAACCAAAATTAAAGCACAGTAAGTCAATTATCCTACTTAATTTCGAGCATGCAAGTATGTGTTTATTGCGCCTCTAGTGGGCGTATTCATCCGGATTATTTCAATGCAACGGCAAAGCTCGCACAAGAGCTTGTCGCCCATGATTTCACAGTGGTTTTTGGCGGTGGCTCGTCTGGCCTCATGGGGCAGCTTGCAGATAGCGTCCTGAATGCCGGTGGCAAAATCAAAGGCATCATGCCGCAATTTATGAACGAAGTAGAGTGGGGGCATAAAGGTGTTTCGGATTTTACCTACACAGAAACCATGCATGAACGCAAAGCTAAATTTTTAGAAGGAACCGATGCCCTGATTGCCTTGCCGGGTGGTCCGGGTACTTTCGAAGAGTTATTTGAAGCCATTACCCTCAAAAAGTTAGCGCAATTCACCAAACCAATCGTACTACTCAATACGCGTAATTATTTCAAACCCTTCATAAACCTCATGCAACACGCAGTCAATGAGAAGTTTATGACTGATGATTTAAACGAACTTTTCACAGTAGTAGATCAACCTGAAGCCGTCATTACAGCCATTCAAAATGCGCACATCTGGAGCAAAGGATTGCGCGATGCGGGAAACCTGAGGTAAATTATTAAAATTTATAAAGATTTAACCTAGTTTGATTCCATTTTATATCTTCATATCGTAATATTGCAATATAAAGGTTATAAATTATTTGAATGAAAGCATAAGTTCCTTGAGTGTGAGAAAATTTAAATTTCATGACCAATGATTCTAAAGCAAACGAAATATGGGAATCACCAAAGTAGAATCGTATAACGACCAGACCCTTGCCCTCGCGACCATTTTTAAGGCGCTTGGACATCCGGCACGCATTGCTATTCTTGAATATTTAGCTAAGGAAAAAAAATGCATTTGCGGCGACATTGTGACTGAATTACCACTATCTCAGGCGAGTGTTTCTAGGCATTTGCAAGAATTGAAAACAGCTGGGCTCATTCAAGGAACCATTTCCGGAACTTCAGTTTGCTACTGCATCAACGAACAATACCTACCAGTAATTGAACAGTTTATTACTCATCTAAATTCACCAAACATAAATACTTGTTGTCCATGAAACTCTCTCAATTTAAAAGCGCTTTACAACTCGTAAAACCCGATTCAAATCCTGTGTTCCTGCAAATTGACGGACACACCATAGCAGCTCATTATCATATCACTGAAATTGGCTTGGTCCTTAAAAATTATGTGGACTGTGGAGGAGTAGTTCGTCAAGAAAGAAAAGCCAGTATGCAAATATGGTTGGCCAATGACACTGACCACAGGCTCAGCGCTCAAAAATTACTTGAAATTATTGAAAAATCTGAACAATTATTTGGCTTGAAAGAGGAAGATCTTGAAGTTGAATACCAAGGCTTAACTATTGAAACCTATGGCCTTGCAGCGCAAGATTTCGGCTTTCAATTCATGTCGAAACAAACTACCTGTCTTGCCCCAGGACACTGCGGAATTCCTGAAGCTCAATTACCTGAACACATGAAAGCAACTGCAACTTCTTGTTGTTCCCCATCAAGCGGATGTTGTTAAAAGATTTAACATCATTAAGGAGCAATAGAAACTTAAATATTCATTAGTTATTCCCATGAAAAACAAAAGACTCAATTTCGTAGACCGCTACTTAACGCTTTGGATATTCTTGGCGATGGGTGTGGGCGTAGCGCTCGGTAATTTATTTCCAACTATAGATAACTGGATCAATCAGTTTTCAGTAGGGACTACCAATATTCCGTTAGCTATTGGCTTAATCATCATGATGATACCACCATTGGTGAAAGTTGATTTCAAGCAAATTCCAGTCGTTTTTCAAAACAGAAAACTCCTGACGCTGTCCTTGATCATTACCTGGATTGTTGGGCCTTTTTTAATGTTTCTACTCGCAACTACCTTCCTGATTGATAAACCTGAATACCTCACCGGGCTCATTATCATTGGATTAGCACCTTGCATTGCTATGGTCATTGTTTGGAATGAATTGGCGGGCGGCAACCGTGAATTAGCAGCAGGTTTGGTAGGCATCAATAGTTTGTTGCAGGTTTTCTTTTTTAGTAGTTATGCTTGGTTTTATTTGGAAATCATGCTGCCTTTATTTGGCTATGTATCTTTACAAATTGACCTCAGTTTTTGGGAAGTCGCCAA
>JBILTD010000099.1:0-7023 GCA_044371695.1 Crocinitomicaceae bacterium
TATTTTCGAAAGAGGCCAGCAATGATGTGGGTATTCCAAACAATATTTATGGTACAGAAGAAACAACCGCTGAAGGAGGGGAAAATGTTTATGCCGGTATCGTTGCATACAAGCCAGGCAAACAAGCGGCAGAACGTTCTTATATTACCATTCCAATTGCAAAAAAGGGCAAAGCAGGCCTTACCAAAGGAATGACCTATTGCGTTGAGTATTCTATTTCACTCAGCGAATCTTCTAAATTTGCTTGTAATAATCTTGGTCTTTATTTTACAGATAAAGCACCTGCCGCAGGTGAATCAGAGGCGCTATACGCAGATGGCGATCATTTGGTTAAATCCGCTGTTAACGGAATCTACAATGGTTATTTTGGTTGGGATAAGGTATGTAATATTTACATCGCAAAAGGTGATGAAAAATTTATAACCATCGGTAATTTTGATCGCAACGAAAAAACACTGTTTCAGTCGATGAAAAAACCAAAAGATTCAGAGGTTGAAGCGCTTTTGCATGCCTATTATTATGTTGATAATATCATCATTCGCCAAATTGAAATCGATCCAAAAACCAAGCAACCAAAACTAGAGCAATGTGAATGCTACAATAAGCGTCCGCCAAAAGTTGAAGATTCTTTCAGCACATTGGTTTACGACAAAACCCCTGAGATTAATGAAAAGATGACGCTTGATAAAAAAATTGCTGCACAAACAATTTATTTCAGAGCTGGTAAAACATCGTTAACTGAAAATGCAGTTAAAAACCTTGACTTTATTGCAGCTCAATTAAATGCAAATCCAAGCATGACTCTTGAAGTTATTGGGCACAATGATCCGCTAGAAAACAAGGCTGGGGAAGAAAATGAAAAGTATAAAGGATTGGATTTGCTACGAATTAAAGCAGTCAAAGATTACTTAACAGGTCAAGGTATTGATGCTGATCGTTTGTTCTCTGTTCCAATGTCTGATAGCGTACAAAGTACAGAAATTGCCGAAGACGACGACCAAGAAACCAAAGATGCGAAAAATCGCAGGGTAGAGTTCAGAGTTAAACTCTAAACTTCATTTCTAAAATAAATTGCAGTTACTGCACATAAAAAAACCGCGGATTTCCGCGGTTTTTTTATGTGCTTTATTTTTATAGATGTCTTCTCAAGAAAGGATAAAGTCTTTGAGTGGGAAGGCCCATTACATTTGTAAAAGAACCTCTAATTTCGATGACACCGACATGACCAATCCATTCTTGAATGCCATAACTACCTGCCTTATCATAGGGCTTGTAATGATCTACATAAAATTCGATGTCTTCAGGCTTAAGTTCTTGAAACCTAACAACGGTACAATCAATTAAATTGTGTTCGCCTTGCTTGTTTTTAAGCATAAGACCTGTATAAACTTCGTGTTCTTTTCCCGATAGCAAGTTGAGCATTTCAATGGCTTCCTCTCGATTCGCTGGTTTCCCCAATACTTTACCATCAAGATAGACTATGGTATCCGCACAAAGTAGCGTCTCATCGGTCTCAATTTGTTCTGAGAGCGCTGTAATTTTCTTTTTACATATGGAAAGCACGATTTCTTCCGGGCTTTGCTTTGGATCAAAAGATTCATCACAGCTCGCAGTAAGCACGCGAAATTCAAATCCAAGCTTGCTTAATAGCTCTTTTCTTCTGGGGGAGGCAGAACCTAATACGAGTTTCATTTTTTTGTGTGGTAATGATTATCTAAAGAAATAAGGTCAGTAATCCGAGTGGAATGGCGATTTTGAACTGAAATAGCAGCCATTTATTTGCCTTTTCTGGTTGAAGCGCAAACCAAATGATTTGGCTCAGGAACAGCAGTGCTAAAAGCCCTAAACAAATTGATCCAAATGTGCTTGGGATGCTAAATGAACAGCAAAACTTCAATACAATAAAAGTAAAAGCAGGGAATTGCAATGTAATTAAAGCAAGCCATGTGGCTTTTTTTGCCCCAATTTTTCTTGGAATCGTATTGGCATTGAGTAATTCATCACCGGGCATGTCATGAACATCCTTCAGTATTTCTCTGCTCAGTGTAACCAAAAAGGCACAAATGCCCAAGAACTGCACAAAATGGTAGTTGAGATACGTGGACCAAGATGCTTCTTGATATGGTGAATATGCCTGATCACTTTCATTTAAGATTTGAAAATACCAGGTGCTTAAAAAAACAACTAGCGCGGGAAGTACTGCTAACACAACAGAACCCAAAAGGAGTTTTCTTTTCCAAGATACGCTATAGAACCAAAGCAAATTGATACTAACTAAATGAATAAATACAAATAGTAAAGTATGGTTGGCCCAAGAGAGGTAAACAGCAATGCCAAATGCCAGAAAATTAAGCAGCCAATGCCCAAGGATGGCCCATCTTTTTTGAAGATACTTAGTCAATACTAATTCTTCTGGTTTATTAATGCGATCTGCCTTTAGGTCAAAATAGTCATTGATCAAGTGACCTGCAGCGGCAATTATGAGTGTTGAAAAAATGAGCAAGCCATAATGTAGGCCGTTGAAATCTATGACCTCATAAGGATGCATTTTTTTCAGATGGTAAGCCACCCCCACCATTGTGAATAAGATCACAACGAGGTTTTTGATTCTTATTAATTTCAAAAATGGTATCATGGCATTATAGTGTAAGTCGTTCGACGATTCTTTTGATGGGCAGCAGCCTTCTGAGCATCAGTTGTTAATGCAGCTATTTGAACATCTGTAATTACTGGTTTCAAGGAGCCAAATCCTCTATAATTAATGCGCTCCGCTGTAATTCCTTCCTTGAGTAAAAAATCATAAACGGCTTTGGCCCGCTGTTCGGAAAGTATCATGTTCTTCTGAGCGTCACCTTGGCTATCTGTATGCCCTTGCACCTCTATTTTTAAACTTGGGTTCGCTTTTAAATAGTTCGCTAAATTCATTAATTCAATTCTCGATTCAGGTCGTAGTGTAGCTTTTGCTAAATCAAAAAATACGTTGTTAAGGACATTCTCAACTTTGGAATTTATAGGATTAAGTGGCATATCTAAATGATAGCTTTGAGCATTTTCTTTGAGAGTGAGGTCAAAATTTAATGAAAATGGAAGGTAGCCTTGCTTATTGACAAGTACAGCATAACTGCGATTAATAGGTAAAGGCAAGACAATTTTACCATCTTGAATATCCGTCTGACCATTGTATACTTCTTTGCCACTGGTTAAATCGGTCAGTTGAACATTGGCTTGCAATTTCTGAGTAGTAACCGCGTCAAAAGCTAGTCCTTCGAAGTAGAATGTTTTTGTTGCCTGTAAGGACTCCGGTAGGTTAAACCAATAGATATCAAGCTTGCCATAGCCACCTTCGCGGTCAGATGCAAAAAAAGCAATATTTCCTTGTGCGGAAACAAGTAAGGAATTTTCGTCAAATCGAGTATTGATGGGATACCCCAAATTTACAGGTTTGGACCATTGTCCTTGTTCATTGAGTTGACTTACAAAAAGATCCGAACCGCCTAAGCCAATATGTCCACGAGAGGCAAAATAAAGGGTTTTACCATCGGGATGAATCTGCACCGATTCTTCATTTTGGCTCGAATTAATGGTATTTGAAAGTCGTGTTGCTTCTGACCAAAGCCCGTTGCTTTGTAGCTCAGATACATAAATATCCGAATTGGAACGCCCTTCACGACTTCTAATTGCCCTGATAAAGTACAAGGTTTTGCCATCGGCGCTTAATGATGGCTGGGTTTCCCAATTTGATGTATTGACCCCACCCGGTAAGTTAATGGGATTGGTCCATTGATTGCCAATTTTTTCAGTTATGAATAAATCGCAAGATCCTTTACCAGTTCTGTTGGCGCCATAATTGACACCGCTATTATCGGTACAAGCGACAAAAATTATTTTTTTACCATCGCCAGAAATGGTCGGAGCGCCTTCATTCCATGAAGTATTTATATTGGGTGGCATGGCTTTAGCCGGCTTCCAAGTTTTAGTCTTATCATCAAACTGGGAAACATAAAAATCCTCTTGTTCATCTAAGGGCTCAGACATAGGAAGTCTGCGCGTAAAAAGCAATACTTGACCATCAACAGTAAGGGTCGGGTAGTATTCGGGTAAAATCGTGTTAATGCCTTCGCCCGCGTTGACTGGCTTGAATTCTACTGGCTGTGCCATCGCATTGATTGAAAACTCGGCACAGGCGCGCATTTGGTAGGCCTGATTGATCAAATTTTCTTTGGCATTTGGGTTTTGTAAAAAGCGGTTGATATTTTTTAGCGCCTCGTCATATTCACCAATAGTAATTAAGCAGGCCGCTAAGTAAAAATACGTACTCCCACTGATGCTATGACTAGGGTCTATATTGAGGGCTCTTTGATAATATTTGGCAGCTTCTGCATACTTGCGCTGGTAGTCTAAGAACTCTGCTTTTAGCAAAGCTGCTTCCCAAAAATTAGAATCTTTGGAAAGGGCTTGATCTAAGAACACAATTCCTGCATCATAATTGGGCGCACCTGTTTGCGGGTTGCGCTGTGCAGTTGGAGCTTGTTGTGCTTGCTCGAAAAGTTTAATCGCCTTTTTATTTTCCGTAGAATATGGAAAAGTCGCTTGCGCACAAGCATTTAAAGAAAGGACAACAAGTAAAGTGCTTAGGAGGGATAGCCTCATGGAATCTGCATATATTTATGCGATTGTAACGAGATTCTCCACTTTTTGTTGCGTTTAATGTATTCGATAATGAGTGGGAGTAAGCGTTCTTGTTTTTCCCACTCAGTTTGCAAAAATAATTTGCAATCTGGACCTACTTTTTGAGCGTGTGTTTCAGCCCATTCAAAATCGGACGGATGCGCAATGACAATTTTCAATTCATTGGCTTTTGAGTAGGCTTCGTCAATAGGAGCTTTAAACTTTTTTGGCGAGAAACAATACCAATCAATGTGTCCTTTTAAAGGGTGTACTCCGGCTGTTTCAATGGCTATTTCAAAACCGTGTTGTTTCAAAACAGTAGTGAGGTCCGTGAGGTCGTGCATAGTAGGTTCGCCACCAGTAATGACTATGAAATCAGCTGCGACGTTGGAAAGTGCTTCAAGGAGTTGATCAATGGTTAAATATTGTTCAGGGCTGATTGTCCAGCTTTCTTTCACATCGCACCAAACACAGCCGACATCGCAACCCGCCAAACGAATGAAATAAGCCGCTCTACCTGAATGATAACCTTCACCTTGAAGGGTGAAGAAATGTTCCATGACGGGTAGTGTGGACTGTTGTTTCATTCTGTAAAGTTACCTAAAATGTTATATTTGTTTGAAATCTAGTTTATGAAAGCTATTACCTTTTTTATATTAATCTTGCTTTGTTCGACCCTTCAGGCCCAACAATTAGGCAATGCAAGCTTCGAAGATTGGGATAACCTGGGTTCCAATTCAGAGGAACCAACGAATTGGTCCTCTTTCAAAACTGCTACTGGTAGTTTTGCAGCATTTGGATCAAAGCAAGTAGAGCGATCGAGCATTGTAAGAACCGGAGCTACAGGATTATATAGCGCAAGAATTTGGTCCAAAAGTACTTTAGGAATAATGGCAAATGGCGTTCTTACAACTGGTCGCATGAATATGGGCAGTTCTAATTTGAGTAGCCCAGATAATTATAATTATACGGTGCTGAATGATGCTGCTTTTTCTGAATCTCTGATTTTTGCACCAGATTCAATTGTTTTTTGGGCGCGTTATACTGCGGCTGCTTCTGAGAGTGCTGGCATGCATGCAATTATTCATGATGAATTTGCCGTGCAAGACCCCCTTGATGCGGCTTCTACACCATATGTTGTAGCTGAGGCAGACCTGCAATTTTCACCAACCAATAATGCTTGGGTGCGATTTTCAACTCCTTTTACATATACTATAAATACGGGGCTTGCACCGAAATATATTTTGCTAACTTTTAGCACCAATCATATTCCCGGAGCAGGTAGTGCTAATGATGAAGTCCTCATAGATGATGTTGAGCTGATTTATAATCTTGTAGGAACACAGAGTTTGGAAGAAAATCCAACAACGATTATTTCGATAGATGCGAATAGTCGTTTGAGCATCGAAGGGGCTAACAAACAAGACAATATTGAAATTTATAGGTTGAATGGTGAATTACTTCAAAGGTCAACTGTTGCACAAGTAAACGGTGTCCAATTAGCATCGGGCTTTTATATCATCCGCTGTGCTGATACAGCTACTAAGATTTATGTGCCTTAATTGGTTTGTAAGTAGTAACGCAACCAATTCATTGCGCTGAGGACAGTCATCTCGATATTTCTCTGACGATTGTCGCCAAAACGGAAACTTTTAGCAATAGTTCCATTAGGTCCACTGAGGCCAATCCAGACTAAACCAACAGGTTTTTCGGGAGTTCCTCCTGTTGGGCCTGCAACGCCAGTTGTAGACAAGCAGTAGTCAACACCTAAAATGCGTTTGCCATTCGCTGCCATTTCGATTGCAACCTGCTCGCTAACTGCACCAAATTGACTCAAGGCTTCATTTGAAACTTCGGCAATTCTGTTTTTGAGTTCATTGGAATAAGTCAGTAAAGCACCTTGATAATAGGCTGAGGCACCGGGCACAGAGGCAATGGTCTGCGCAAGTTTGCCGGCTGTGCAACTTTCAACAGTGCCAATACTCAAATTTTTATCAAGGAGCAAGTTGCCGAGTACGCTTTCAAGCGTTTGATCACCCTCGCCAAAAACGGCTTCGGGTAGAAGATTTTTAAGCTCAGAAAAAAGATTATCAATCAAGATTTCTTCCTCTTTTCCTTTATATGAAGTGAGCCTTAATTTGACCAAACCCGGCGCAGGTAAATAGGCCAAACCTAGCCCCGTAGCCCTCACGCGGTTTTCCCAATCGGCAATTTGCTCGGCTAAGAAAGACTCGCCAATACCTTGAGTGAGCAGCGTACGATGATATAAAGAACTTTTGCCAAAGCGCTCTTCTATTAAAGGAAAAGCTTCTTCAGTCATGATGGTTTTCATTTCATAAGGTACGCCAGGGAGCG
>JBILTD010000100.1:0-6909 GCA_044371695.1 Crocinitomicaceae bacterium
TTCTTCCATCAGGAAGGCATCTTGGTGCTTGCCACGAGTTGTAGCATCAAGGCCGGCATGATATGGAATGGCTGAAATGCCGTTGACTTGCAAGAGTTCGGCAATTTCTTCCACTTTCTTACGACTTAGGCAATAGATGATTCCACTCTGCCCCTCGCGCTGTTTGATATAGCGGATGATTTGCTTTTCAACCTCACGCTTGGGTCTGATTTCATAATAAAGGTTATCGCGGTTAAAAGAAGACTTAAAGACATCTGCATCGAGCATATTTAAGTTCTTTTGGATGTCGTATTGAACCTTTGGTGTTGCTGTCGCTGTTAAGGCGATGATCGGTACATGCGAAATTTTTTCAAAAATCTCTCTTAAACGACGGTATTCTGGTCTGAAGTCATGACCCCATTCAGAAATACAGTGTGCTTCGTCAATGGCGAAAAAAGAAATGGGAACCGCTGCCAAGAAATCTATATTTTCTTTCTTGGTGAGTGATTCAGGCGCCACATAAAGCATTTTGGTCCGGCCCGAAAGTACATCTTCTTTCACTTTCTGAATTTCAGCTTTTGTAAGAGAAGAATTTAGAAAATGGGCAATATGGCCGGTCTCGCTGACGCCGCGAATCGCATCGACCTGGTTTTTCATGAGGGCAATGAGCGGCGAAACAATGATAGAGGTGCCAGGAAGAATGAGCGAAGGCAACTGATAACACATAGACTTCCCGCCACCAGTTGGCATTATGACAAAGGTATTGCGGCCAGCTAGAATGTTTTCAATGATGTTTTGCTGTGCGCCTTTGAAATGATCAAAGCCAAAATGCTGACGCAAAGCGCCTTTAAGGTCGTATTTTTGTTCGATGACGGACATATGTATGATGCTGTAACAACGGGGCGTTACACTTGTTCATTTAAATATAAGGCTAATTTCACAACTAGCCTACATGAATTTAAAATTACCCGTTAAAAGCGACAACTTCTTTGACTTCGGGAAGGTGCTGCTTCAGCAAGTTTTCAATGCCTCCTTTGAGCGTTGCGGTTGAAGAAGGGCAACCCGCGCAAGATCCTTTAAGTAGAACTGTCACTTTTCCGTCTTCAAAACCAAGAAAATCAATGGCGCCTCCATCGTTTGCTACCGCTGGACGAACATACTGATCGAGTAAATCAGCAATGGCATCGTCGAGCTCAGAGGCTGCAAACTTGGGTAAAACAGCGCTACTTTCACTTGAAGCGGTTTCATTGGTATCTTCTGGATCAAGTTGGATTTGGCTTGGCATGGCAATTAATACTTCTTTACCGAAGGCAATCCATTCGCGGATAAACTCGCGAAGTTCCATGGTAATGAAATCCCAAGGTACGTTATCAGTTTTGGCTACAGTAACAAAATTTGAAGCCACGAATACTTTTGCCACAAAAGGAAAATCAAAAAGGGCTTCGGCTAAAGGAGAATATCCTTTTGCACTCATTTTTGAATCGAATTCTACCGAGGCACCTGTAGGCAATAAGTACTTATTGGCCACAAATTTCATGGTGTTCGGGTTGGGGGTCATTTCGCTGTAAACAGTAACTGGGATCATGCCAAAATAATTTAGTTACAAAAGTAACCAATTCTACTCGGCTTTGTTTGCCAGATGCGCATTTTCTAACAAGTCAACAACAGATTTGACCGGAGAGAAAATAGCTGAAGGCAATTCGACAAACAAGGTATTCCAATGGGCCATTGCACCATTCCAAAGACCAGGCTGTTCTACAAATTTTACTTTTTCACCTCCTTGATTTTTCTCTACAACAAAACAAGCTTCAGGATCTTTAAATTGCTGTAAGTCATGTGGCTTACCCTCTAGATCACAAGGGCTCAACACCATCAATACTGGATTGAAATGCGTGCTTTGCAAAAGTAATTTACTGGCATTCGGCAAATGCGTCAGTTGAGATTTTTCAACAATTTGTTTGGATTTTAGGCCATCCTTCTCCACATAAAATGGGCCGCCGCCGGGTTGTCCGTCATTGCGGACCATCCCGCAAATTCTGAAAGGCCTATTTAAAAGCGCGTGCCAATTTTGCTGCGCTTGCTGTAAAAGCCATTCTTGTTCAAAGAGCCCAAATTGCTGATTCCAAGTGCAGAGGGCTGCAAAATCATTATTAGCAACAAAGGATTTTAATTGAGTTCTGAGTTCGATTTGTAAACCTACCAAAAACTCCCAATTTTGATTGCTCGTATCTAGCTGTGTAAAATGCTGAACATTATCAATGTTTTTTACTAAAATGTATTCAGCTGAAATGGCCTGTAGATTCTGAAGTAGGGTGCCGTGTCCGGCCGGGCGGCGAAGGGCTTCTCCTTTTTCGTTACAAAGTAAACTACCATCTTGTTTAAAAACAAAGGCATCGGTTGCCGCATCTTGGGTAGAATAGCTAACGGCATATTTTTGACTTGTAAGCGCTTCAAGCTCTTGTATAGATTGTTCAAAAGCCGCCTCAAATTCTTGCTGGATAGTAAAATGAAACTGACAGTTGTCGAAGATGAGATTACTGGCCTGAAGCAGATGCTCTTGAAAAGGATTGAGCACAAAAGGTTCATGTACATGAAAAGGTATAAGACCTTTGGGCGTTTTGCCGTAATTGAGTTTCTCCTCACCTAGTAAATGTTCAATTAAAGTTTCCAATTGCAGCTTACCATCCTGATAAGCCATTCTTAGGGTGAGGGGTAATTTTCGAAACAAGGCAAATTCAGAGAGTCTGCTGAAAAACCGAGCCGCTTGCTGCGAATTTTCAGCATTTGGATACTGTACAAACTCATAGAGAAACTCAAACATCCTGGAACCTGAACCAGAAGCTGGAACGAAATAAGCAATAGACAACGCATTTTGCTTGGCTAGTTGTCGGTAAGCTTCCTTTTGCTCATCAGCAAATGCTAAAATACCATCGCCTACCCTACATGCAGAAAGCACCTCAAAAGGCGTAGTAGCATTTTGAATGAAGGCGAGTTGTTCAGAAATAGCAGTTTGTTGCTCCACGCAGATGACTTCTTTTTTGTTTCTTTGTACTGTGTTTTACTGGCTCGAATTTACTGCTTTTATTTGGAAGGCCAAAGGCCGACACGGCACAC
Source organism: Crocinitomicaceae bacterium (assembly GCA_044371695.1). Classification (GTDB taxonomy): domain Bacteria; phylum Bacteroidota; class Bacteroidia; order Flavobacteriales_D; family Crocinitomicaceae; genus UBA952. The sequence continues at coordinate 3,094 of JBILTD010000100.1, forward strand.
ACTCTCCTTTTGCCTATTACTTGGTCGATGTTGTTCGTCGCATCAATGTAGATTTTAAAGGTGCCGATTTATTCCCTAAATCCGAAAGAAAAGCACAGATTTTTCTAGCCCAATTTAAAGAAGCATTTCCAAGATTTGAACTTTTATTTTATCGAGCTGAATCGGAGCAAATTTTAGTGAATCAAGCGCAACTCATCTATGTTGGAAAAGAAACACAAGATATCAAAGCCTTAATCCACCTGAATTTACATCCGGAATCAATTTTAGTCATCTCGCCAATTTTAATTAGAAAAAATAAAAAAGAATGGGCGCTACTTTGTCAGCAATCGGCTTTTCATTTCACAGTTGACGCTTGGCATTTTGGTTTATTAAGCCCTAGACCTCAGCAGGTCAAACAACATTTTTTATTGAAATTGGCCTAAGACCTCAATATTCTTTAGCTTTGTTCGTTGTATGCCTATGCGTTTAATTTATCTGGTTTTGGTTGTGTTGGGTTTTTCTCTTTGGGGAAGCCTCAGCTCTTGCAACAAACAAGTTATCCTTTCTAAAGCGCACCTCGAATTTTCCACAGATACTTTGGTTTTTGATACCGTCTTCACGACCGTTGGCTCCACAACCAAAGCACTAAAAATCTATAACAAGGACCAAAAAAGTTTAAAAATAGACGCCATTGAACTAATGGGTGGGACACAATCTGTTTTTCGATTAAATATTGACGGAATCCCAGCAGACCTCCAAGAAGATCTTATTTTAGAAGCCCAAGATTCTCTCTTTATTTTTGTAGAAGTTACCTTGAATTCTAACGGCGGCAACCAGCCACTCATCATTGAAGATTCCATACGTTTTCGGACAAACGGCAAAGACCAATTTGTTAAGCTTGCTGCTTGGGGACAAGATGCTTATTTTCATTATACAAACTTTCAGGCCAATATTTTCGATCTCAATGAAGGCGTTTGGCCCAATGACAAACCGCATGTCATTTACGGCGCAGCAATTGTAGACTCTTCAAAAACTTTAACGATTCCAGCAGGCACAAAAGTACATCTCCACAAAAACGCACTGCTCTATGTTTACAAAGGGGCGTTGCAAATCGAGGGTGAATTAGGAACTGAAGTGGTTTTTCAAGGCGATCGCCTCGAGCAAGACTACCAAGACGTCAGTGGACAATACTACGGTATTTACTTTCATGAAGCCTTGCCATCTAGTATCAATTATGCCATCTTGAAAAACGGTACCAGCGGCGTCCATTTATACAGCGAAGACCCAAGCAATACTGGTTATACTTTAGCACTCACGAATACCCAAATTTATAACGAAGCGCGCTATGGTGTGTTTATCTATGCCGGTGCCCGAGTCAAGGCTGAGAATTGTCTCATTTCTAAGAATGGAACACATGCTTTGTTGGTGCTTCAGGGCGGGTCTTTTAATTTCAATCATTGTAATTTGCTGGGCTATGGCGCCTCAACAAACCCTGCTGTCGGAATTAGTAATTATTTTACCAATTACCAACTCGAAGAAACCTACGTTTCAAGCATTGAAGAAGGCATTTTAAAGAATTGTGTGGTAGATGGAAATCTCAAAACAGAACTAGCCATAGATACCATTCAAATGACGGGTGTTGTATTGAACTTTGATTTTTCTTACAGTCTTTTCAAATCGGAGCAAACCTATACCGATAGTTTTTACGGGAATAATATTTTCTGGAATAAGGCCAGTGGCTTCAATAACCCCAGTGAACGCGATTTCACATTTAACCTAAATTCATTTCTAAGCAATAACGGCATCTCATCGAGCGTCTTTAATGACATATTGGGTCAGGCAAGAAACAACCCTCCTGATATCGGGGCCTATGAGCTTTAACAAAGTATGAGTATGAAACAAAAAGAGAGGGCCGCTGCGCGGCCCTCTCTTTTTGTTGTAAATCTATTTTGAACTAAACTTATGCAGTAGCGTTCATGTTGTCAAGGACATCCATGACGCTTTTCACTGCCTCAGCTGAATCTGCTAATAAAGCTTTCTCAGCGTCGTTGAGTTGCAATTCAATGATTTTTTCGATACCGTTTTTACCCAAAACTACTGGTACACCTAAGTAAATATTAGAATAACCATATTCACCTTGTAACCAAGCACAAACTGGGAAAATACGCTTTTGATCACGAACAACTGCTTCAACCATTTGGGCAGCAGCTGCACCCGGCGCATACCAAGCAGAAGTACCAAGTAATTTAACGATCTCGCCGCCACCAAATTTGGTGCGTTCGATGATGTCGTTCAAACGGGCTTCGTCGATCAATTCAGTAACTGGAATACCTCCAACTGTTGTGTAACGCGGTAGTGGAACCATGGTGTCACCATGACCACCCATCAATACAGCTTGGATGTCTTTTGGAGATACATTGAGTTCTTCAGCTAAAAATGCACGGTAACGCGCAGTGTCAAGAACACCAGCCATACCGAAGACACGTGAAGATGGCATGTTTGCGTTAAGGTAAGCGCAGTAAGTCATGACATCTAATGGATTCGAAACGACGATGATAATAGCGTTTGGCGAGTACTTCACTACGTTTTCCGTCACGGTCTTAACGATACCAGCGTTGGTTGCGATAAGGTCGTCACGAGACATTCCTGGCTTGCGCGGCAAACCTGAAGTAATGACTACAACGTCTGAATCTGCTGTACGCGAATAATCATTGGTTGAACCCACTGTACGTGAATCATATAGATTAATTGGGGCTGTTTGCCAGATATCGAGCGCCTTGCCTTCAGCAAAACCTTCTTTGATATCTAATAAAACAATTTCATTGGCGATTTCTCTTGTAGCCAATACATCGGCACAGGTTGCTCCCACATTCCCTGCACCTACAACAGTTACTTTCATTTGCTTATGTTTTTTAATTGATAAAAGCGTTAGCGTGACGAATTTACGGATTAGTTAAGAAAAAAATAGCTTTTTTTGACAGGAATTCGAAAACACGCAGCTTTGGAGGCAACCCTTTTCAGGTACCTGCGTTTTAAAGACATTGAAAATTGGAGCAGCAAAAAGAACTCAAGACAATTGTGGAGGCTTGCCTCAGGGGTGAACGACGCGCACAAGAGCGTTTGTTTCAAACCTACTACGGCAAAATGCTCGCAGTTTGTATGCGCTACCTCAGTGACCGAGACAGCGCACAAGAGATCCTTCAAGTTTCATTTTTAAAGGTCTTTGATAAATTGGAATTTTTTGATTTTACAGGTTCATTAGAGGGCTGGATTCGTCGTATTGTCACCAATACGGCTATAGACCACCTTCGAAAAGCCAAAAAAGACCCTTTCCTCAGCGACCAAGACAACGATTTTGTTACCGGTAGCTCAGACCCAATGGTTGAATCAGAACAGACTGCCCTACTCGATCTCAAAGCACAAGTTGCCATTGAGGCCATCGGGAAGCTTTCGCCAGCCTACCGCGCAGTTTTCAACCTGTATGTCATCGAAGAACACACCCACAAAGAAATCGCCGAAATTCTTGGCATTTCCGAAGGAACTTCTAAATCCAATTTAGCAAAAGCAAAAATGAATTTGCAACGACTTTTAAAAGAACAATTTACACTGATCGAAAAACGATGAAAGATCAATTTGAAAAAGATATCAAGTCATTAGTAGAAGACTTCTCCTATGACTACGACCCAAAAGCTTGGGAGGCGCTTTCGAAACAGCTTCCTCAGGCTAAAAGTGGTTTTTCTTGGTTGGGCAAACTTGCCGTATTTACCGTCTTGAGCACCGCTGCCATTGCGCTTTACTTCAATTTCTCAAGTCCAGAGACCAAAGAAGTCAACACAA
>JBILTD010000101.1:0-6828 GCA_044371695.1 Crocinitomicaceae bacterium
CTGATTTGAAGGCACGTATCGCTAAAAAGCGCAGCATTGCTAAAGTGGTAGCTAAAATTGAAAAACCTGAAGCACTTGAAAACATTGATGCCATCATCGAAGCCAGCGATGCCCTAATGGTTGCTCGCGGAGACCTCGGCGTTGAAATCCCATATCAAAATGTACCGCTCATTCAAAAAATGATCATCAGTAAATCCATCTCTAAAGCAAAACCTGTTATTGTGGCCACGCAAATGATGGAATCTATGCTGAATAGCCTTACACCAAGTAGAGCGGAAGTGAATGATGTCGCCAATGCGGTCCTCGATGGTGCAGATGCTGTCATGCTTTCCGGTGAAACCTCAGTTGGTCAGTATCCGGTGCAAGTGGTGCAAACCATGGCCAATATTATCAAAGAAATGGAAGGGCATCCAAGTCTTTATCACAAAGAAGAGTTGCCACCAAAAGGCAACCCGCGCTTTATCTCTGATTCTATTTGTTTCAATGCTTGCCGCTTGGCACAGCGCGTTGAAGCCAATGCCATTATAACCATGACCTATTCTGGCTACACAGCATACAAAATTGCCTCCCAAAGACCAGAATCTCATATTTACGTCTTTACGAGCAACCGAAAAATCCTTACCCAACTCAATTTAGTTTGGGGTGTTCGTGCCTTTTTCTATAACAAGCGTATTTCAACCGACCACACTATTGCAGATATCAAGTACCTCATGAAAGAAGAAGGTTACCTCAAATCAGGAGATGTCGTGATCAATGTAGCCTCAATTCCACTCGAAGATTTAGGTGGAACCAATATGTTGAAGCTCAGTTACGTAGAATAACGGAACCCAGCAGTTTATCTTCTTGTAACTTTGTCAAATGAAAGCAAACTGGCAGCTCAAAGATTCAGCGCCGGCTGAATTGATACACTCCTTTTCTCAGGAACTTCAGGTCCCGAATTTTGTTGCGCAACTGTTGCTGCACCGGCAAATCGATACACGCGCTGCTGCCGTAACATTTTTCAGACCTAACCTGAACCAATTGCACGACCCTTTTCTAATGTGTAATATGGCCTCGGCCGTTGAGCGCATGCATGTTGCCATTGCAAATCAACAAAGGGTACTACTTTATGGTGACTACGATGTAGATGGCACAACAGCTGTTGCTCTTATGCATGAGCAACTTAGCAATTTAGGTCTTGACAGCGTTTATTACATTCCAGATCGCTACAAAGAGGGTTACGGAGTAAGTCAGCAAGGAATTGACTACGCAATTGAAAACGAAATTGACCTACTCATCACCCTTGATTGCGGTATCAAAGCGCATGAACAATTGCAACGAGCTATTTCAGCTAATATCGATGTAATCGTTTGTGATCATCATCAGCCAGATCAAACATTGCCGCCAGGGATCATTTTAAACCCCAAACAAGCGGGCTGCAATTACCCGTACAAAGAACTTTGCGGTTGCGGCGTTGCTTTTAAACTTTTACAAGCCTACTACTTACAAAACGGAATCGATACACAAACCCTTCATAAAAGTCTTGATTTAGTGGCACTAGCCATTGGTGCAGACATCGTAGAAATGCTAGATGAAAACAGAGTTCTCTGTGCTGAAGGCCTCAAGCAAATCAATACCAATCCGCGTCGTGCGTTTCAAATATTACTAGAATTAGCCAAGAAAACTTTCCCGCTTTCACTCCGCGACCTCGTTTTTGTAATTGCACCACGCATCAATGCCGCTGGCCGTATCGCTTCTGGCGCGCGTGCAGTTGCCTGGATGCTCAGTGACGACGAACAAGAACTTCAGGCTTTGGCCAAAGACATTGATCAAGACAACGCTTATCGGCGCACCCTCGACCAAGACATGACCCAAGAGGCGCTAGAGTTACTTGAAGCAGATTCTGAGCAAGCTGGGCGTTTTTCAAATATCGTTTTTGATCCGAGTTGGCACAAGGGTGTTGTAGGAATCGTCGCCTCGCGCATCATAGAACAGCATTATAAACCTACAATCGTTCTTACTCAATCGAATGGTCTCATAACGGGTTCTGCACGTTGTATGCCGCCCTTAGACCTCTACGCACTTCTAGACCAGTGTCAAGAACACCTTACACAATTTGGAGGTCATCAGTTTGCTGCAGGCCTCAGTCTTTTACCAGAAAACCTCAGTTCTTTTCGCAACGATTTTGATACAGCAGTCAATAGAGCACTTCAGGGTCAGCCGCTACAAAGACAAGTCCCCATTGACGCCCAATTGGAATTCAAAGAGCTTGGAACTAACCCCAACCTTCACTTCCCTAGAATTTTAAAAATTTTAGAGGCCTTTGAACCTTGTGGCCCAGGCAATTTACACGGTACCTTTTTGGCCAAAAACTGCTTAGTGACCGCTTATCGCATTTTGAAAGATGCTCATCTCAAATTAGAAATCACCCAAGATGGCTATCCGGTGCAGCTCGAGGCCATTGGATTCAATCTTGCACACCTCGAGAACGAACTCACGCCCGGTATCTATATTGATTTAGTTTTTCAACTGAGCGCAAACACCTTTAACAACCGCACCACGCTGCAATTATTAGTTAAAGACCTCCAAGTGGTAGCGTAGTCAGTCAAGATTGGTTAATTTTACTACATGTTTACAGGAATTATTGAGCAAATTGGCACCGTGGTTGCCATTGAGAAAGAGGCCGGAAATATTCATTTTACGATCGCTTCAGCACTTTCTTCTGACTTAAAAATTGATCAGAGTTTGGCGCACAATGGTTGCTGCCTTACAGTTGTTGCTCAAAATGAGCAAGAGCACGTGGTAACTGCCATTCACGAAACATTATTAAAAACCAACTTAGGTTCATGGGAACTTGGCTCAAAAATTAACCTGGAGCGCTGTATGCAATTAGGCGGCAGACTCGACGGCCATATGGTTCAGGGTCATGTCGACTGCATAGGCGTGTGTACAGAAGTCCTTGACGAGGACGGGTCTTGGCGCTATACTTTTTCGCATCCTGAATCATTTGTTACCGTTGAAAAGGGCTCAATTACAGTAAATGGCACAAGTCTAACCGTTGTCAATTCTCAAAAAGGCCAATTCTCGGTTTGTATCATTCCGTATACCTATGAGCACACCAATTTTCACCAGATAAAGGCCGGTGATCATGTCAATCTAGAGTTTGATATCATTGGAAAGTACGTTGCGCGTTACTTGAGCTTGCAACAGTAATTAAGTTAAGCGCACTAGAAATAAATAAGGGCGGCCCGCAGGGCCGCCCTTATTGTTTGTCTTCAATTTAAATCTTTATCAATAAAAGATCTTAGTTTTTTGGAGTTGTTGTTGTACCTGGTTTAGGTGTAGCAGCAGGTGCCGGGTCTTTGATACCAAGCGCTTTTTTAGCTACTGCGTCGTTAGGTTCAACTTTTAAAATCTCTTCAAAATAAATTTTTGCTTTTGCTAAGTCTTTTTGTTCAGATTTTGAATAGTAGTCAGCAACATAACGCAATGATTCAAGAACATAAGTCTTTTTTGTTGGTTGTTGACGGTCTTCAGGTTTAACAATCTCGGTAACTTTCATGTAGAAAGGCAGAGCCAACCATTTTTCATTATTGGTATCCATCTTGTAGTTGCTGCGTGCTCTAAAAATATAAGCCGGCACATAAGTTGAATCGTTTTTGATGACTATTTGGAAGATGCTGTCTGCTGATTTGTAGTCGTTTCTACCAAAATAGTAAGCTTTTCCTAAATCATATTCTTCAGCAGCCTGTAGTTTGCCAATGAGTTTACGGCGCGCTTCATAAGCTACGATTGTTTTCTCGTAAAGTTTGTTTTTGTTGTAAAGTTTGATCAACTCAGCTGATAATTCTTTGGCAGCTGTTTCATTCACTTGAGATGCTTTTTCGAACTCGATAATAGCCAAACTATCATTTCCTTTTTTCTGAAAAATGTTACCTCTTACTTTGTAGTCTTGGTAATTGATTTTGTCTTTAGGAACCATAGCAAAGAAGCGATCAGAAGCAGCAAGTGCTTTGTCTAGTGCAAGAGAGTCTGTCGTGTTTTCAGCATAGCTAAATGCATACATACGCTCTGTGTAAAAATTAGACATGCCGTTCGACGTTAAATAATCAAGTTGCTGCAAAAGAGTAGGATACGCTTTAGCACCAAAACCAAATAAGGCATTGGCATAACGGTATCTAGATTCAAGGTTGTTATTGAGCTCTAAATACTTCTCCCAGTTTTCAATGGCTTTTTCATTCTTGCCGAACATCATATAAAGCTCAGCATTCAAACGATACGCTGGCGCATATGTAGGGTCAATAGCTTTTGCTTCGTTGTACATCTTATTGGCTTCAACTTCGTTTTTAGCACGCTGATAAATGAGTGCTTTACGCACGATACCTCTTGGAGATTTCGGGTTGATAGTTAATACTTGATTATAAGCTTTTAATGCTTCAGAAGCATCAGAAGAATTGCGCGCATAAAGTGCATCACCTTTCAACAAGTAGTTGTCTTCGTTTTTAGGATCTTTAATGATAGCTTCCTCAAGTAAAACTAATGCTTCGTCAAGGTTTTTGTTTGGAGCCTCAATATAGACTTCAGCAATACCACGAATGACTTCCGCTTTCTTTAGTTTGTCTTTTTTAGACAATAATAAAGCCTTTGTAAATTCAGCTTTTGCCTCAGTTGTTTTACCTTCTAACCAAAGAACACGACCATAACCTACGATAGGTAAAGCACGCACCTTATCTACTTCATATCCTTTTTTCCACATCATTTTTGCAGAATCGAGTTCTTCCATTTCAAAGTAGCAGTCACCGTAATAAAAGTAATTTTCACCGTTAATTGGATCAGCGGCGATTAACTTTTTAAATTCGTTAATAGCTTCGCGGTAGCGCTCATTTTCAGCTTTATTATTTGCTGATTGAAGCGTTTGTGCGAAAGAATAACCGGTAAGTAAGAGGGTGCTAAGTAGCAATATGCGTCTCATGGTTTCTAAAATTTAATCATTCAATTTGCGGCCAAAAATAACCTAGTTTTTTGGGAAACAAAAATTGTGCCCGATATTATTTTATTAATTTATTTATTGCAAAACGAGTCGGACTGGTGTAAGTGCCGGAACCAATTCTGCTTTTTGGATCATCAACTGGCCTTTGTCGTCTTTTTTCATGAAAAGAACAAAGCCTGTGTTTAAGCCAGATCTGCGTCCTTTATTGATCATCCAGATGTCTCGAATAAGTGGATATTCCTTCGTATAAATGTAACCTGCATAAGGTTTACAAGCGGTTTCAGGGTCTTTGATATAGATATTAGCAATGCGAAGCCCATCTAAGAAATTAAGCGCTTCGGGATCCTCTTGGTCAGAAACCCAATTAAGGCCAATCACACCAATTGTATTTGGATGCGTCTTGACATAATTGATCACTTCTTCGTTAGAATTTACAGCAGAAACACGTGATGCCAATTTGTTGACTTGCAACATATTGGTCATGTAATTGAAATTGGCAGAGCCCTTTTGATCAAAAACAATGTTTGAAACCAGTTTGTTCGATGGAAGTTTAGCATTGTTATCCGATAAAAGCGCCTTTAGTTGAGCGACGCTTAAAATGGTGTCGGTCATGCTTGGGTGCATAATAATCGTGATGGCATCAGATGCAATTTTATCACTGCGATACGACACATTTTTGCTTTTGAGATAGGATTTCTCTTGCTCATTAAAATCACGAGAAATAACAATTGTTTTTGTCTTGTTATTATAGAAATCAGCAATGAGTTGATCTTCTGCGCCATAGACTCCGGTAACTTTTGCTTTAGGGAATTGGCTCATAAAGGTCTCAATGCAAGTGGTAAAAAGCGGCTTGAACGATTCTTCTATGTGAATCTTGGTTTTACCGCGTCCATGTGCATCTTTCTGATAAACAAAAGGGTTGTTATTGTTATCGCAAGAACTCAGGATAACCAGTAGTCCGATAAAGATCAATTTAGTGCTCATGCTTACTATCATTTTGTTGTTTTTTGAATCCGGAATACACGCGAAAACCTCGATAGGCCGCATATAAGATGAATACAGAAACAAGAATATTTCTGCGCCAAGTTTCCATAGGGAAGAGGTCTGTAGTGATTAATAGGCCTGCGAAACCAAGGCAAAGCACTACTACTAAAGCTCCTAAAAAATGTTGGATGTACTGCATATTTTTAGAGAAAAAAAATCCCCATCGAAATGGGGATTTAATTGAATTGTAAAAAATCTATTGGGTATCGAAAATAATCGGGATGCGCACCCAGAGGCGCACTGGACGACCCGCATTTTTAGCTGGAACCCACTTTGGCATTTTGTTGATTACGCTAAGTGCTTCTTTGTTACAAGCTGGGCACTCAACGATTGGTCTTTCAACGGTAGCATTTGAGATGCGACCATCTTTTTCTACGACAAAGCGAACCATTACTTTACCTTTTACACCGAGTTCAAGTGCTTCATCTGGATATACAAGCGTATTGTTGATGTAATCGGCAAGCTTGTCGTAACCACCAGGGAACTCCGCATCCTCTTCAGCGACATCGACCACTTCTTCTACAACTGGTGTGTTGTCGACAAGTGCAGGACCGTCTTCTTCAGTGTTTGGAATACCCCAACTTTCGTCACCTTCGTTGGTTTCTGTAGAGATGGCGATGTTTTCGAGTTGTTGCTGTGTTGGCAATTCGTCTTCCACGACGTCGTCTTCAGCTACCGGTGCAATGAACGCTTGGGTTTGCGTCATTGGTGGCGGTGGCGTTTCTGGCGGTGGCGGTGGCGGTGGCACATCTTCTTTAGGGGCCTCAATAGTGAAGTTCTTTTCACTAATTTTTGGCTTTTTAATCTCGTCTTTT
>JBILTD010000102.1:0-6778 GCA_044371695.1 Crocinitomicaceae bacterium
TGAAACCACTGGAAATATTGAAAAGAGCAGTGAGAGCGGTACACCAGTCAAAACATTTACGCCGCATCGCTCACCTTTAGGTTTGGTCATCGATAAAAACAAAGAACTGGGTGCAGTTTATAGTGGAAAAGCTTTTATTATGAGCTTTATGCCGGGTGGCGACAGCACGGGTTTTAGCCCAATTTCACCTTGGGGCTCACCTTGCCCGTTTGTGGACCCATCCAGAGAATTGGTCATGATGAACCTTTATTATGACAGCATCAACAATGACTACGCCATTCAAACGAGTAATGTCGTTACAGGTTTTTATTTACCCGTTGACGCCGAACAAGTAGGTAACAACTTATATATCATTGAAAACAATGGCGTACTTTGGAAAATTCGTTTTCCAGCACCAAATGTAATTCCGGCTTGCGCAGACAAAGGTCTTTTTGTTTATCCGAATCCGAGTGCGGCAGCGCTGAATTTATATTACCCAAATCCGAATCAACAAGAACGGTACTTTGAGCTGCTTACCCTTGACGGAAAATTGCTGTACAGATCAGTAAACTTCAATACCGAATTTTATCAAAGTGAGGCCTTAAATTATCCGCAAGGATGTTATTATATCCAATTGCTCAGCAACGGAGCCATTCTTGCCAGGCAACAGCTCATCCTAAATTAGAACACCGCAGCGTTTGGTAAACGTTATTTTTCTATTTTTGGGAACTTTTAAATCAGAAAATCAACTATGCAACTCAACGGAATCATCGCCATTTCAGGAAGACCAGGTCTCTTCAAAGTTATCGCTCAAGGAAAAAACAGCGTTATCGTAGAATCTATGATCGACAAAAAACGTTTCCCAGCCTATGCGACAGAACGTATTTCTACCCTTGATGACATCAGTGTCTTTACCTACGAGGAAGATGTGAAATTGACAGACATTTTTGAAAAAATGTTGGCACTTTATCCAACTGAAGGGCCTTCTCACAAAGCCGACATGAAAGAACTTGAAGCGGCTATGGCACAGTTTTTACCAAACTGGGATCAAGACCGCGTGTATCCGTCTGATGTTCGCAAATTATTTCAGTGGTATAACTTACTGATCAAAGCTGGTTCTTTTGAAGCGGCAAAAGCTGAAGAAACAGCTGAAGCAGCGAAAGAAGTTAAGGAAGTAAAAGCACCAAAGGCAGAAGCACCTAAAAAGAAAGCGCCAGCAGCAAGTGCAGGCCCAAAAGCAGCCAAACCAGCTGCACCTAAAAAACCTACAGCAGTTAAAACAGGTTCTTCTAGAGGAAAATAACATGATTATTGAAAAACAAGCGCGCCAATTTCTTCCAGAAAACTTGGCCATTACTGATTTCCAGGTACTCGAGCCTTATTTTCAGGACCTCCTCGGGCGCCAAATTTCTTCATTAGCTGACTTTGATCAGTGGTTGAAAGACCGCTCTGAGCTCGATGCCGTTCTTGAAGAAGATTTAGCGTGGCGTTATATCCGCATGAGCATCAATACCCAAGATGAACAGCTCCGCGAACGCTATAACCTTTTTGTCAGCAAAATTCAACCTGAATTAGCACCGCTTGAAGATCAACTCAATAAAAAATTAGTGGCCCTGCCCTATCTCGAACAAAGACAAGACGCTGCGCACCAAATTTATTTCAGAGCAGTTCGCAGCGCACTTGCACTTTTCAGAGAAGAAAACATCAGCATTGAAGCGGCCTTGAACGAAGAAGCACAGCAGTTTGGTGCCATTAGTGCAGCCCAAACGATCGAACACGACGGCAAGGAACTCACCATGCAACAAGCGGCTTTGCTGCTCAAGGATCAAAATGAAAGCTTGCGCCAAACTATTTTCGAAAAAATAGTGGCGCGTCGCCGCCAAGACCGCGATAAATTAGATGCTCTTTACAGCTCCCTCATTGAAAAAAGAACACAACTGGCGAAAAATGCTGGTTTTGAAAACTACCGCGATTACAAGTTTGTAGAGATGGGACGTTTTGACTACACCAAAGCAGATTGCTTTGCTTTTCATGAAGCCATCAAGGAGCACATTGTTCCACTTGTCAAGCAAATACAACAAGCCAAACTGGACCAATTAGGCAAAACGCAGTTCAAACCCTGGGACCTCGACGTAGACCCCGAAGGCAAGCCAGCCTTGAAACCTTTTGAAAACGGCCAACAAATGTTAGCCGGAACTATTAAGCTCTTCAATAAAATTGATCCGTATTTTGGCGCTTGCTTGCAAAAAATGGACGAACTTGGGCACCTTGACCTCGATTCTAAGACAGGGAAAGCTCCGGGCGGTTACAATTACCCTCTTTATGAAATTGGCGTTCCGTTTATTTTCATGAATGCCGTTGGCGCTCAACGTGACCTCGAAACAATGGTCCATGAGGGTGGTCATGCGATTCATTCTTTCTTGAGCCGAGATTTATCGTTGACTGCATTTAAAAACCTCCCGTCAGAAGTTGCCGAATTGGCCTCGATGTCGATGGAATTGCTCAGTATGCCGCAGTGGTCTGAATTTTATCCAAATGAAACGGAGCACAAACGCGCCATGCGCGAACAATTAGAAGGCACACTCAAAGTACTTCCTTGGATTGCGCAAATTGACGCGTTTCAACATTGGATCTACGAAAACCCTACACATTCACTCGAAGAAAGAGCGCAATATTGGTTGGGCTTATCTAAAGATTTCGGAACGGGTCTCACTGACTGGACTGGCTTTGAAGACCAAGTAGCAAGTGCTTGGCAAAAACAGCTGCATTTATTTGAAGTACCGTTCTATTACATTGAATATGGCATTGCGCAGCTTGGTGCTTTGGGTGTTTGGAAAAACAGCCTAGAGGATTATCCGAAGGCGATAGCTGCTTACAAAAAGGCGCTTGCCTTGGGCTATACTAAAACACTTCCTGAAATCTATGCAAGCGCAGGTGTGCCGTTTGACTTCTCTTCGACCAGACTCCAAGAATTGGCCAAACTCATTCAGAAAGAGCTGAAAAAATTGCAATAACTGCAGGTATTTGATACAGAAAATTAAAATTCTGTTTATATTTGCACCCGCATATGGCGAGATAGCTCAGTTGGTTAGAGCGTAGGATTCATAACCCTAAGGTCCCGAGTTCAACTCTCGGTCTCGCTACTCAAAGCCCAGTCTTCACTGGGCTTTTTTTATTTTTCAACCCCTTTTGTTTTAATTCACTTTCTTAATTTGCATTTTTCGCAACTTTCACTTACAGCTTGGCTTAATTCAATTTGAAATTCTAAATAAAACTTTCGTATTTTGTTCTATGCAATTCAAGTTGTTCATTTTTCTTTTTTTGAGTGTAACTTATTCTCGAGTTTTTGCCCTTGAAAATTTAAATTTCTCGCTTTACCTGTTTGTCTACACCAGTGAGCAGACTCAATCTGGCGCTGGGCATATCAGCATGGCTTTTGGTCCAGACAGCCTGCACCTTACCTATTACACCAAATACCGCAAGGCAGATGGCGGCGGAATCAAGGTCGTTAACACGAATTATGATCAAGCATTTCATTACGACAAGAATATTTTAAAGCACCAAGCTAAAACACCAAGTCTGGTATTGAAAATTGCCTCTAGCGCTCCTTCTCTTGAAAAACTAGAAGCACTTTCAGATCATTGGAATATAGAGAAACCCTGGAGTCTTTTTATCAATAATTGTTCTGATGCCGTAAAAAAAACACTCAGGGCTTCAAAATTGAACCCCGGTTTGGCTTTTATGATCAGTACACCCAATGAACTCATTGAGGACCTTTATGCACACCACTTGACAGCTTTTCAAACCCAGCAAATGCAAGTGGTATTCGGAAATCTCGATGCCTATTTATATGCAGAACCCAATGCAGTACCCCAAACCTTATTTGGCAAGCGCAAAAACAAAGCGCCTCAAAAGGAAGCCATCCTCATCCTAACCGGCTTCGGTTCAAAATACCATAGCTTAAAGAAGTTAAAACAGTATTTTTCAGACAAAGGCTATGATGTCTATGTACCTAATTACATATCGAGAACTTCCCTCGAAAAAACAGTTAAGAATCTAGATAAGTTCTGGAGGCAACGCAACATGGCCGCTTACGAAAAGGTGCATGTTTTTGCCTACATAGTTGGTTCTTGGAGTGTGAATGAGTGGCTGCAAACAGCTGCGCATCCGAATATCAAAAGTATCGTGTATGACCGCAGCGCTCCCCAAGAACGTGCTCCATACATTTTAATCAATGATTTGAAAATCCCGAATTATCTTGTATTTGGCCCGATCATGCGAGACCTTCATCAAACGCCGTACCCGAGCTTAACAGATACCAATATTCAAAAAGGTTTACTACTCGAAACCTATGCCACAGCAATTGTCAGAAAGCACAAAGCTACCGCTGACCAACTTGGACCTTATTGTTGGGAACCAGCTTGTTTCAATCAAGATTTTCAAGACTACAAATATGTCCCTTTGAATCATGACCAAATGTATACGCATCCGGAAGTATTTGGCGAAGCACTATTGAATTTTTTCAAATCGGGAAATTTCGGCACCTCGCTCGATATTTTCAAACCTGTTCAAAACCCTTTCATTAAACACAAACCATGATTTCTGTTTATCAGCTCAAGCCAAAATTCCAACAGCTGTTGCAACCAATTTTAATGCTGCTAAAAAAAATGGGGTTTACACCCAATGGGCTAACGCTTTTAGCGCTTATTTTATCAATAGCAACCGGGATCTTTTGTTATTTTGGTCCCATCCAGATTGCCCTTCTTTTGCTTCCGCTCTTTTTACTTTTCAGAATGGCGCTCAATGCGCTCGATGGCATGATGGCAAGGCAATTCAATCTTCAAAGTAAAAAAGGGGCTGTTTTGAATGAAATCGGGGATGTTTTGTCTGATTTAGCTTTGTACTACCCACTCGTTCATCTATTTGAAATCAAGGACCACGAATGGATTTGGTGCTTCTTATTACTCAGTGTCATCAATGAATTTGCAGGCCTAATTGGTCAAGCGCTTGGTGGCAATCGTCGTTATGATGGCCCCATGGGTAAATCGGACCGCGCGCTAGTAATTGGACTGCTGTGTATATTGAGCTGGTTTGGTTTGTCATTGCAAAATTATTTTTCTTGGATTTTCCTGAGCATATTTATACTGCTGTTTATCAGTACCTACAAACGTTTAAAAAATGCTAGCCTTTCCCATGAATGAAATTCAAAAAATGCTCGCCGTTATTGGGGGCGTATTGGTTTTTGCTACCTTACTTTTTTGGATCTGGAAAAAAATCAAACCAGGGCCGCAGGTAGATGAGCTCATGACCCGCACCAAATCTTGGTGGGTTATGGCCAGTATTTTCACAACTGCCGCTTTGGTGCACCCACTCATTTCCTTTGCCGCTTTTGGATTTTTGAGTTTTGTAGCCCTTCGAGAACTCTCAAGCATCAGTAAAAACGCCCGTTCAGAAGACCGCAGCGTCATTTTCTGGGCCTATTTAGCCATCCCAATCCAATACTACCTCGCTTACATCGGGTGGTTTGCCGGTTTTCTTATTTTCATTCCGGTTGTGATGTTCACCTGGATTCCTTTCCTATTGGTCTTAAAAGGACACACCCAAGATATTGCCCGCTCCATGAGCGTGATTCCGACGCATCTCATGCTGACCGTTTTTTCAATTAGCCACCTTGCCTTTTTACTTTCCTTACCTGAACTCAAAGGTTTTGAGGTGGGCGGCCGCGGCTTACTCCTTTATGTCGTTTTCCTAACCGAAATGAATGACGTTTTTCAGTTTACCTGGGGCAAACTAACCGGCAGACACAAGATCATTGAAAAAGTGAGCCCCAATAAAACTTGGGAGGGCTTCATTGGTGGTTTATTGAGCACGATGGCTGCCGCCTATTTCTTGCGCTTTCTGACGCCGTTTTCACTAGAAGTGGCTTTAATGGCTGGCTTTTTAATTGCCTGTTCAGGTTTTGTTGGAGATATCATTGTCTCGGCCATTAAAAGAGATTTCGGACTCAAAGATACGGGCACTGTCATCAAAGGCCACGGCGGCATTCTTGACCGCATCGATTCTCTAGTCATTAGCTCACCCTTCTTCTTCTATTTCGTTTACCTGCAATACTACGCCTGATGCAGCGACTCTTGCTGATTTTCATTTACAAAGGCCTCATGCCCCTATTACTCAGACTCGTGGGGGTTAAAACCATACGTAGAACCAATTTCAAAGAAGCCAAACAGTTTATTATTGTTGCAAACCACAACAGTCATGTGGACACCATGGTGCTCCTCTCAAGTTTACCAATCAGTCAACTTAAGCGTACGCATCCTGTTGCTACAGCTACTTATTTTGGCAAGAAAAAATGGCTTGAACTGTTATCTAATTTGTTTGTAAATCCCGTACTCATTCAGCGCCGCGAAGAAAAAACACCTGAAACCGACCAAGGAAAAGCGCTCGAACGCCTCATGAAAAAACTCGAACAAGGACACTCCTTGATTTTCTTCCCAGAAGGCTCCAGAGGAGTACCCGAACAAATGCAAGCCTTTAAAAAGGGTATTGGTGTACTCTTGCAAAAATTCCCACACATTCCCTTCATCCCAGTTTACTTAAAAGGAATGGGTAAAATTTTACCCAAAGGCTCTATCCTTCCTGTGCCTTATGATGCGCAAGTTTATTTTGGTGACCCTACTTTTTGCCAGCACAACACAGTAGAAGAAATAGTTGCAGAGGTGGAAAGTGCAATTTTAGTGCTCAAAGACTAATACTCTTTAATTCATCGCCGAGGCGGTGGAGGGCTTTTTCTATTTTTTGA
>JBILTD010000103.1:0-6776 GCA_044371695.1 Crocinitomicaceae bacterium
TTCAATTATACAGCAATATCAAGTAACACAACGAAGAAGATCTATGTATCTCCGAAAGTTGAAAAAGTAATGCTCGACAACGAAATCTCAATGGTGATGATGTCTCAAACAACACCGCCAACTGAAGGAGGTCCTTCTAATTTTCCTAATCAAGACCCACTTATGTTTTTAAAAGTATTCAAGTTGTTCAAGTAAGGAATTTTAGAATCAGAAAAAACCAAAGCAGTCTCAAAAGGGCTGCTTTTTTTGTGGTACTATGAATTATGTAAAGTTTAGTGCGGAGCGTGCAACAAGAACCACTCAAGGCTCGGGTAATTTTGGTGAAAATCAACGTTATGAAAGCACTAAAATTAACCTCGACCTTTTTTTTACTCCATGTCATGTTGCTGACGATGGTTGTAAATGCGCAGCAAACCCTCACCAACTGGACATTTAATAATGGAGATTTGATTCCGGCGGTTGGTGTCGGAACGGCCAGCATTGTTGGCAACCTGAATCAATCTTTTCCGAATTCCACCTACGGTAAATGCTTACAGCTCACCCATTTTGCTACGCAGTCTACGCTCAACGGGCAAAAGGGGGTGGCTTTTCAAGTGAGCACCGTCGGAAAAACAAATATCAAATTGCAGTTTAGCCAGCGAGTCTCAGCGGATGCATCAAGGTGGGTACAGCTCGACTACAGCCTAGACGGCAGCACTTGGGTGACTGGCTTTTGGACCAACAGTGGGGCTATTTTGCCACATGATACTTGGCTGACTTTTAACGTTGACTTCAGCGATGAACCTGGGGTGGCTAATAACCCTAATTTCAAGGTGCGCCTAGTGTCTATTTTTAGCCCTTTTGCTTTTGACCAATCTAATAATTCTGCACCTTATGCATCTTATTCTGCCTATATGTGTGCAGATGCATGTGCGGTATTCACGCCAAGTACAAGTAGCTGCCATGCAACATATAGTACAAATGGTACTTGGCGCTTTGACAACGTAAGTATTTTAGGTGTTGACTTGCCAGTGCTTGGTTCGCAAATATTGCCAACAGGCTTGAGTGCCCAATATGGCGAGCCAAGTTTGGCACAAGCCTGCACTTTAAGTGCTACAAATTTACTCGGCCCGATTACCGCAACGCCTCAGGCTGGCTTTGAAATTTCATTGAGCCAAAGTACTGGCTTTGCAGCTATGCCACTTACCAACCTTACTTCAGGTAGTATCATTTATGTCCGTACTGCCGCCAACAAAGCAGTTGGCTTGTTTAACAATGCCGTTTGCGTGCAGCTCAGCAGTTCAAGTGCCAGCAACAGCAATATTACATGCAGCGCTACAGCAAATCAGATCAGTCAAAGAACTTTACTCATTACGGCCAATAATGTTCAGAAGGAATTAGGCAATACACTTTTGCCAGTGTTGGCATCCACGGCTTTTACAACAAGCTGGATGCCCCCAACTGAAACTATCAGCACAGTTGATATCGCTTACGGTGCTGCAGCAGCGGCTTCAGGTAGCGGTACAAGTGTGGGGCTGTATCCAAATCAGGTTTTTGCCTCGAACCCGGTTGGTGTCAATGTGACTTGGAGCAATTATTTGGTCAGTTTTCAAGACGGCAGCATCGAAGTAACGGGTTTCATGCCAGGCGATTTATTAGTCAATAGGATAGGGGATGGCATTTCACCTTTAGGCGCTGTGACCTTTCCTTTGAAGTTAGTAGAATTCTTGCCCACAGGAACAACCTTACAAGAATTAGCGCAGCAATTTTCGAGTTCGAATCTTTTGACTGAAACCGGTGAGCTAAATAGTTCGAATGGTCACTTGAATTCAAATAATGAATTTTTAGGTGTACCGGGTTACGATTTAGTCCCGGGTATTCCGAACGTGGCGAGCTATCAGGCCAAGGCCACCAATATTCTGAATACCGGAGCAAGTGTGAGCAACCGCGTGATCTTTCCGGCAAGTGGGCAAGCAGTGCCGTTTGTCAATGGCTACCTAACCAGTTTATTGCCTTTGGGCAGCAATCAGTTTTATGCGGCTGGAACAGGAGATGGCACTACAGGTGGAATTTGGTATTTTGATGGCAGTGCTTTTATTCAGCTCAATAACAATATCCTTGCTGGTAGGTCTTTAGAAATTGTCAATGGCAATTTGTATTTCTCTACTTCAGTGAGCCCCGCTGGTATTTATCAAATTGGGTCAGGATTGCCCACAACAGCGAATCAGACGGTGCAATTGCTCATTGAAACGGCTTCACCAAGAGGTTTTGCGTTTGCGCCTGATGGCCAATTGGCTTATGTTGCTGACGACAGCCCGCTGAATGGTAATACTGGAGGTGGAATACAGAAATGGGTCTTGCAAAATAATCTATGGACCAAACAATACACCCACGGGCAGCGCAGTAGCGGCATGGCAGTTGACTTTTCAGATTCAATAGCCAAGATTTACGCTACTTCATTTTTAGTAAGCCCAGGCGCTGACAACAATAAATTACTTAAAATAATAGACACGAATGCCAACGTACTACCAATAGAGTTGGCGAGTGCGGGTACAAACTTTATCTATAAAGGTATTGATTTTGCCCCTGCTGCTGCTCCTGATGTTCCGGCGGTGGTTCAAGTAGAACAACCAAGTTGTTTAGTGGCGCATGGCAAGGTGCATTTAAATGGTTTGCCAGCAGGTGCTTGGAGAGTAACCGGAGCGCCTTTTGGTTCCAAAACCGGTAACGGACCAAGTGCCATTATTGATAATTTACCTCCGGGGCACACTTACACGTTTAAAGTGAGCAGTTATACGGGAAGGACCTCCGAGTGGACTACCTCCGTGCAAATCAATCCGGCACCAACAGTTCCACAAACACCTACGGGTGCTCAATTGCAAAAATTGTGTCAGAATGCAGTGGTGCAAGATCTCAGTTTAAATCAAACAGGTATTGTTTGGTATCCTGATGCCCAGAGTCAAATAGCGCTTGCACCTCAGGCTCTGCTTGTTCATAACGCGCAATATTTTGCCGCACAAGTACTGCAAAATGGTTGTCAGAGTTTGAACCGTTTGGCGGTCACGGCGCAAGTATTGAATCTGGGGCAGTGGAAAGGAGCTGCAGTAGGATCTTGGAAAAACCCATCCAATTGGTGCGGTGGCGTTCCGGTTGCTGCTGCTTCAGTAGAATTACCGGCAGCCACTACCATCGTTCTAGACTCAGCCATTATATTATCTAATTTATACATTCCAACTGGTGCGCAATTACTTGTTGCTGCTGAGCAGCAGCTCACCTTAGAAGAAGATTTACTACTTGATGGTGATTTATATTTAAAAAACGGTGCAACCTTGGTCCAACATCCAAATAGTTCTTGGATGGGCGTGGGTAACGGGCACATGCAACAGTATGTTACTGGTTCTGGCGGTTTGTTGCCTTCAGGTAGGTTTTGGTACTTAGGCTCTCCGAATCCAAGCGCTTTAAGCGGAAGTTTCTTTGCCGAGGGCGCTAATGTCCTGAAGTATTATGACGAGCCAAGTGCTGCCTGGATAGAGCTTACTTCGGCTACAACGCCTATTGTAGCAGGCCGTGGTTACTTCTTGCGCATCGGTGCAAACGATACGCTTAATTTCAGTAGTATTCAAATGAACAATGGTAGCATCCAACTCAATTGTACACGCACCCCAGGTGTTGCTTTTGAGGGTTTTAATTTGGTCAGCAACCCTTATCCGTCTTATTTGAATTGGGATGAAGTGATCAAAACAAATATTGGCAATACAATTTGGTACCGTTCACACGATGGCACAAACATGGTTTTTGACACTTATGTTGCAGGAGCCAACGGCGGTATTGGCACGAGTCTTAACGGACAAACAATTTCAAAACTGCTGCCACCTTTGCAATCTTTTTGGGTGCGGGTCAATGCAGGTAGTACAACAGGAAGTTTGACGCTCAATAACTCCATGCGTGCTCATTTCAGTTCGTATGGCGGTAGTACGGCTGGTTTGAAAACCATGGAGCTTGGGCAGCGTCTTTTCTTGCGCATGAATTTATTGCAGCAAGATAAAAAAGACCAATTGATTCTTTACGTGAATCAAGAAGCGAGCAATGCTTTTGATGCGTTTGACGGCGAAAAAATGATGCAAACCTCCGGTTTACAATGTTATACAAAGGTTGGGGCCAAAAATGTGGTCATCAATGGACTCAATGCTGCAAAGCTTAAGCAAGAGGTTCCGGTTATTCTTGAAATACCAACATCCGGAATATGCAGTTTTTCTATTGAAAATCTTGAAGTTGACAACGGCCTGGTTTGGTTAGAAGACAAGCAAGAAAACGTCACGATAGCCCTTGATTCAGGCCTTGTTTATGAGTTTTATGCCAATGCAGGTTTAAACACAGAGCGCTTTGTTTTACATTTTGAATTGATCCATCTTGAGACAGAAAACTCCCATGATTTAGTTTCAGATGCCGATTTCTGTGAAAAAGGCCCTAGTGTTTATGCCGAAGCAGCTGGTGTTGTGGTCATTGATTTATCAGCGACAACGCAAAGTATCACTGCTATAGAAATCAAGGATGCATCAGGTAAAGTGGTTTATACAGGCGCACTTACAGACCAGCAAACCAAAATACAACTACAACAAGCCAACGGCATTTATTATGTTTCCTTAAATACGGAAAAGGGTATAGAGGTGCATAAATTATTTGTACAGCAATAAATAAAAACAATTTTAAAAAAGAAGAAATGACTCACATCAACAATAGCCAAGCACTGAAGATGTCAACCAAGAAGCAATACATTGCTCCAAAAGTTGAAAAAGTACAGCTCGATTTAGAAATCTCAATGGTCATGATGTCAACACCACCTATTGAAGGCCTTCCAACCAATGATCCTTTGATTCAAGCGCGTCGTTTTCGCTTATTCCATTAAGCCAACCTCTCCACAAAAAAGCCTCCTGCAAAGGGGGCTTTATTTTTTTCTAGTAAAATGTTTGAGACGATAAATCCATGCACTCAAATAACTGCGGTTCGGCGCTCCATAAATTAAATAACGCTTAGAAGGAAAAGCTTCATGAAATAGCAAGGGCAGTGTTTTCCATGATAAGGAATAAAGAAACAGACGTGGGAAAAACTTATAGCGCAGTGTCTGTATGAAAGTAGGTTGCAGTGTTTGTAAGAAGAATAGCAGATAGAAAAAATAACGCTCAGGTGCTTTTTTTCTTTGCGGTAAAAAATTGTCTTTAATAAGCCCAAGCCACACCATGCAATCGATGACATATTCAATTTTTTCTTGAATAGCCGTCGAATACTGTGCTTTATTGGCTGGGTAATTCAATTCATGAATGGTCCGCTGCACATCGATGAAAGAGCTCATTTTAAAATGATTGCCTTTATCGAGATGAACGTACAAATGCAGCAGGTTAAAAAGGGCAGCATCATTAGCTGTTAACACATATGTTTTTTGTTGGCTCCATTCGATGAGTTGGCGTTTACTCAGTAGGGCTTCTGTATCAAATTCAAAACCTAAAAAGGTATCCAAAAGCAAAATATGCACATCGATGTTGAGTCCGTTCAAACTTGCTTGCAACGGGGCATGCAATTGAAAGTGCTTTTCGTGGAAACTTGATTTATCTATGCTTTGCTTGCATTTGAAACCAGCGTTTTCAAATATTTC
The DNA here is from genome assembly GCA_044371695.1 of Crocinitomicaceae bacterium. GTDB lineage: Bacteria > Bacteroidota > Bacteroidia > Flavobacteriales_D > Crocinitomicaceae > UBA952. The sequence continues at coordinate 5,630 of JBILTD010000103.1, forward strand.
AGTGACGCGCCATAAATCTTTGGGTGCAATCAAGACATCAATATCAGAAATGTGGCGGATGCCTTCTTCGCGGTAGGTTCTGAACAATAAATCGAGACCTTTGAGTACGGCAAAAGGAATGTTGTTACTTTCTAAAAGTTGCACCATTTGTTGATGCAAGGCCAAGAATTGATGGTTGCCGCGCAAAATTTGCACATATTGCAATTCCAATTGCTGCCATGATTTGACATCTATAGCTGCTTTAACAGGGCTCAGGTTGCGATACACGAAGCCAGATAAATGGCTATAAACGGTTTGTTTTAAAAATTGCTGACTCAGTGGATTACTTAATTCGCTTTCCTGTTCTAGCGGAACTTGTGCAGCTGCAATTTCAAACATTTGTTTGCTGACTGCTGGTAGCTCAAAAGGAAATTGACGCTCAGACATGTTTGCTTTCTGTTGCGATGATATAATCAATAACAGCCTCAGTAGGCACTACGCCTATTTTATGACACGGAACTTGACCAATGAGTGAGGTAGCAGTCTCCATGTGATGCTGGACATGTGCTTTATTGTGTCCGTGGTGAATGGTATGAGCGAGTAGTTTGCTCAAGGCAGCCACGCCACTGAGTAATTCAAGTTTGTTTGCTGGCGCATGATACGGAAAGAAAAGTGTATGCAGTTTTCCTTTTTGAGGAGCAGCCGCATAAAACATAGGCGTGTTGTAAACATACCATGCGCCTTGTTCTTTACGTAAAATGAGGCGATCGTCATTGACGATGGTAGCTTGTCGTTTATCTGCCCATAGCTGTGCCATAGTGCTTTTACCTACGCCACTGAAACCCGAAAACACGCGCGTTTGCTCATCGAGGATCACAGCTGAACCATGAATCATGAGCACATCTTCAATGGTGCTCAAGAAGTACCAAATGAGCGGCCCTAAAGGGTAGGCCAGTGGGTTGATACCATCACCTTCAGATAACAAGACATAAATATCCCAGCTGCGCTCCTTTTCGGACCAATATGCAATTTGTTGCAGTTTTGTGAGGTCCTCGGGGTTGTAGACCAAAATGCAAATTTTTTCAGGGCCTTGGTTGACTTCCCAGAGCACGCCTTCTGGTGCTTGAGCTTGGTATTGAATGTCGGGTTTGACGAAATTTTCTGGCGC
>JBILTD010000259.1:0-6723 GCA_044371695.1 Crocinitomicaceae bacterium
GATTCTGTAATTGCGGTTTTTAATGGTGGCCAACAAATGCATAAAGGCCGAGTTTTCTTGTTTTAAAGCCAAATGCGCATTAATAGGCTTGAGCGCCAATAGAATGGCCAATAGCATACCAACTGATAGACCTACAATTAAGTAAAAAGGTGTTTGCCAATGGTACATATCTGCAATAAAAAGACTCAAGGGAATGCCTACAATTTGACTCAGGCCAAAGCCCATTTGCATGAAGCCCATGACCCTACCTCGTTGTTCTAGACTGAAAATATCGGCCACAATAGCCATAGAAATTGATGACATCACACCGCCGAATAATCCTGTAAGGATGCGCGCCCAAACAAGTTGATTGTATGATTCAGCCATTCCACAAAAGAGGGTTCCTAAAATAAATCCGCTATAAAAAAATACTAACAAGCGCTTGCGGTCAAAGCGATCTGCAAAGCCTGCAGTTAAAAATCCAGAGATGCCTGCTGCCAAAGCATAGCTCGAAACTACAATACCAAATTGATCCGGTTTCACTTTGAAATCTTTCATGAGTAAGTCTCCGAGTGGGGACATCACCATGAAATCAAGGACGACTGTAAACTGGGTGAGTGCTAAAATGGCTACAGTGAGCCATTGATAACGGGTGAGGGCGGTATGGTTTTTCACAGAACAAAGGTATCAAAGTTCCTGTTTCAGCTTTGTTTTCAAAATGTTAATTATTGAAGGATAACAAATCGTTGCGCTTGCTTTTGATTTCCAATGGTACAATGAACAATGTAAATACCTTGTGATAAACCAGCTATTGAATGCATTTCTTTTGTTTGCTCGCTCTTCCAACAACTGACCAAGCGGCCATCTAGATGCAATATAGAAAAATCAGCTCCGACCAAAAATTCGTGGTGCTCGATGTTTAATGTTTGTGTAGTTGGATCAAGGATGATTTTAAATTCATCTGAATAGACTGTTTGTAAGTTGGCCGTATTCATTTCAATAAACAGTGTATCTGAAGATTGAAAACAACCCTGTTCATTAATAGAAAGTAAGTGGTAGTAGCCTGATTGTAGCACTGGAAGTAGACTGTTGTTCTGCCCAATGAGTGGAGCTCCGTTGAAATACCACTGGGTAAAAGAACTCGTGTTGCTTGCGAAAAGTTGCCCTTGTAAACTGTCGTTTTCTATAAAAGGCGTGCTGGGGCTATCGTAGAGCAGTAAGGTATCCGATTCAATGAAACTTGGTGTCGGATTGATGTTTTCAATACTGATTTGATAGGCAATTTGAGCGTTGCCCGCCACACAAGCATTACAAGAGCCAATATTAATGGTGTGATTGCCGATATAATCGTCTGCGCCAAAATAGCTTTCACCGATGCTTTGATCAGCTTCCCATATTTCAATGATGTAATCTTGTCCAAGTTCTAAATCTAGATTAGGCCACCAAGAAACCGGTGGGTTCTGATCAATGATAACACCTGATTGATAGATGAGCTGACCATTTTTTGTAATTTTAAAATAGGCGTCGGCTTCTTCAAACGCGGGGAAATTTTCGCCATAATTAAACATGCTTTGGATGTCTAGTTGGGTAAGTTGGATGTGAACGGTTGTGTCCAGAGCAGCATAGGCTTCATAGTGTAGCGGGTAGGTTCCGGCAGTTGCATAATATTGCGGAATTGGGTCTTGGGAATTAGAAGTGGACCCATTTCCAAAATCCCAAGCATAATAAGCTAAGCCGGGTTGTAGGTTATTAACCGATACAAGCGCAGGTGCACAAGGTTGTGAAACTTGATACGTGAAAGCCCCGCTATTATTAACTACGGTTGGCGAATTCACCTGGAAATCAAGTTGGAATTGGTAAGGATAACCTTGTAAAATGGTAAGGTCAGCTAAGACCATCACGCTGATTTGAAAAGTGCCAGCAAGGAGCGGTGTTCCGGATATGTTGATGCAACCAAATACATCAAATTGTGGATTGTAATTGCAGTTGTTTTGCGCTTCGCTACAGGTCCAGTTGAGACCTAAAGGTAAGGTGATACTTGTGATTTGAAAATTGGTAAAAGGATAGCCGAGCGTGTCTGTGGGTAAAACAAAGGTAACATCTGTGCTGTAGGGCTGCCCGACGCTTGCTGACGGTAGAATACTCGGATAAATACCAACCATTGTTTGGTTGTAATCAATGGTGCAACCTTGCCCAAAGATTGAATAGTGCATTAATAGTGCGAGGAGTAGAAAGTTTGTTTTCATGTCGTTAATTTTTGACACGAAAGTAGGGGTGGGGTACTGAAAGGAATTCAGTAAAAAGACGGTATCCCGACTTCTTTTTCTTGATTAATCAGCAATTTTACGGACTCTAGGACCAAGTTCAATGCACTCTAAGTTTTGAATTTGTTCACCTGAAATTGAAAAGCGAAAAATGGTCTTTACTTGATGAAAGCCTTTGAAACCACAAGCACCCGGATTCAGCCAGAGCATGTTGTATCGCTTGTCCATTTGAGCCAGTGCGATATGAGAATGTCCGCAAACAAATAGTTTTGGAGCGCCGTTGCGTTGAATTTCTTCAAAGGCAGGTTTGGCATATTTTCCTGGTCTGCCTGCAATGTGTGTCATAAGCACCTCTACTTGTTCAACCTTAAAACGCAAAAATTCCTTTGTTGATGCTCGAATAATATGGTCATCAATATTCCCAAAAACAGCCCTAGTTGGTTTAAATGCATGAAGTTGATCAAGCACCGCAATTGAACCTATATCACCCGCATGCCAAATTTCATCGACATCCTTGAAATAATCAAAGATTTTTGGGTCTAAATCCCCGTGCGTATCCGATAACAATCCAATTTTTACCATGTTATGAACAAAAATAAGGCTTTTGATAAAACTCTAACCACATAATATTCAATGAGACATATCAAATAATCGATAAAAACCTATAAATATTCACTGAACACCACTCCTTGTTCAATCTTAACTGAAAACCAATCTTTTGTGAATAAATTTAGGCCTTAGTATATATTTGATAAGCCTAGAACGCTTAAAATTGTAACAAACAAAAAAACTATGAACAAAAAAACTACTTTCAACGTGTTGGCAAGAATGAAATCCAGCGCAACTCTTATGTTGACGCTGTTTTTATTGCTCTCCTCAGGATTGCTCTCACAAATCAACTATTCTCAAAACTGGAACAGTGGAAATATCAGTGGATGGAGTACAAATTGGTCTGTAACATCTTCGCAAACTTGTGAAGGAACTGGTATGGTCAGAAGAAACATTTACACTTCTGGAACTGCTGGTGCATTTGTTTCACCGAATGTTGGGGTTTCTATTGGCACAGCTGTTACCATGACTTACCAATATAAAGTAACCAATTGGTCGGCTGGTACAACTGCTACACCTGCAAACTTTGGAACAATTGAAGTTCAATATGCTTCAACGGCCGCTGGTCCATGGACTACTGTTCAAACAGTAAACAGCACAAACCATATTCCATCTACAAGCTGTGCAACAAGAACAGTTACATTTACTCCTCCGGCTTCAGGTACATTCTTTGTTCGTTTTAACTGTCTTTTTGGTTCAGGTGACTATTGGATGGATTTTGATAATGTGAATATTAATCAAGCGCCACCAGCGCCATGTGCTTATTCTGTTGCTCTCTACGATACTTACGGTGACGGATGGAATGGTGGAGCCCTCACTCTTAATGTTGGTGGTACAAACGTACTTACGGGTGTAACCCTCGCATCAGGTGGTGGTCCTGCAACCTTTAATTTCTCAGCTTACCAAGGACAAAACATTACTGCTAATTATACTGCTGGTAGTTGGTCTTACGAAAATTATTACCGTGTTTATAACGGTCCGAATGCTACTGGTACCATTATTTATCAGTCTCCATCAGGAACTCCTCCTGCTAGTGTTGCTGTAACGAACCCATGTACTGTTGCTAATCCAGGTTGTTCTGGAACTCCTACTCCAGGAAACACAATTACTTCTACACCATCTGTATTCCCTGCAGGGACAGCTTCACTTACTTTACAGACTGCTACATTAGGTGCAGGTGTAACTTACCAGTGGCAATCTGCTCCTACTTCAACAGGTGCTTGGACAAACGTAGCTACAGGTGGAACTGCTTCGAGTTATACTGCAGCACCAACTGCAACTACATGGTACCGTTGTATTGTGACTTGTTCAGGAAATAATGGTACATCAAATCCAGTTCAGGTTCAATTGAATCCTTATTGTCAGCCAGCTTATTCTTCAGGGACACTTTATGGTGATCTCATTTCGAATGTAGCTATTTCTGGTCCTGGTTTAACTTGGAACAACAACTCTGGAACGGCAACTACTGGTCCATCTTACGTTTCATATACAAACTTAGCTCCTGTAGTGATGCAGGCCGCTACTTCTTATTCAATGACTGTAACTGCTGGTTCTTATTCAGGTCAGGCGTTTGCAGTTTGGATCGACGCCAATGATGACAACGTTTTCTCTGCAAGTGAAAAAGTTGGTTTTTCAGCCGGAACTACTACTACTAGCTTTGGTTCTGTTACCTTTAATATCAACCTACCTTGTACACCTCCACTAGGAATTCACAGAATGCGTGTACGTGGTGTATGGTTGGGTAATGGTGCAACCATGGATCCATGTTTGAGCTATGGCTACGGTGAAGCTGAAGATTATCTTGTACAATATGTTGCAGGTGCTCCTTTCACGCCATCTTTCACTGCTGCTGCTCCTTTACAAGCATGTACATATATCGATTACACCTACACGACACAGTCGGGTATGCAAAACTACGTTTGGACCTTCCCAGGTACAGCAGGTGTTGATTACACACTTGTTTCTGGAGGGACCGCAACATCAAATACAGCTGTTGTTAAATGGTTAAACGCAGGTTCTAAAACTGTAGGTGTAAACTACAACAATGCTTCAGGATGTGCAAGTGCAGGTCCGGGTTCAAACACAGTAACCGTTCAACAAACTGCTCTTGTACCAAACACTGCCGGTGCGATTGACGTATGTGCAGGTTCTACTGCAACTTTCACTAACACTTTAGCTGGTGGAGCTTGGTCTAGTATCAACCCTGCGGTTGCATCTGTTAACCCAACTACAGGTGTCATTTCAGGTGTAGCAGTTGGTACAACCGATATCGTTTACTCTGTAGCTAACCCAGGTACTTGGTGTGCGGCTTCTACCAATACAAAATCAATCACTGTGAAGCAAACTCCAGTAGTTAATGCTGGCCCAGATGTTACGGTTTGTACGGGTGCTTCAACTAACTTAAACGGTTCTTCTCAGTTTGTTCAAACCCATACCATTCAGTTAACTGATACTTGGGGTGACGGTTGGAATGGTAACTCTGCAAACGTTTTGGTAAACGGTACAGCAGTATTGAGTAATATTACTTTAGCTTCAGGTTTTGGTCCTGTAACCTTTACTTTTGGTGCACAATCAGGAGCTGCTATTTCTGTCGTATTCAATGCAACAGGTTTTTATCCTGAAGAAACAAAAATCACTGTATTAGATGGAGCGGGATCAACTTTGGTTTCTAACTACTCTATTGGTCTAGCTGGTCCGTGGTCTGGAATTGCTGGTCCTGCAATTAGCTCGGTTTGGTCTCCTGCTGCTACGCTTACCAATGCAAATACTGCCACACCAACTGCAGCGCCACTCGGAACAACTACTTACACGATGTCTACTACTGCTGCAAATGGTTGTACTGGTACAGATCAAGTTTTAGTAACTGTATTGCCAACACCAGCTCCACAGCCGATCATCGCACCAAACGGAAACACAACATTCTGTGCTGGTGGTTCAGTAATGCTTGTTGCACCTCCTGCAGACTCTTATGTATGGTCTAACGGTGCTACTACCCAAACTATTCCGGTTACAACTGCAGGTAACTATTTTGTAACTGTGAATGTTGGTATCTGTTCTGGAACATCTGCAACAGTTCCTGTTGTTGTCAATGCGCTTCCAGCTACAAATATTACAGCTAGTGCTACTGCACTTTGCCCAGGAGCAACAGCTACTTTAAGTGTACCTACTGCAGCTACTTACCTCTGGAGCAACGGTGCAATTACACCTTCAATTGCAACAAGTACTGCGGGTACATACAGTGTAACTGTTACAAATGCCAATGGTTGTTCAGCAACTTCAGCTCCTGTGACACTTACTGCTGCTACAACTCCAACGGTAACAGTAACACCAAACGGTCCAGTTAACTTCTGTACAGGTTCAAGTGTAGTATTAAACTCAAATGCATCTGCTGGTTCAACTTTCCTTTGGTCTAACGGTGCTACAACACAAAATATTACCGCAAGTACTTCTGGTGTATATTTTGTAACTGTAACCAATGCTGCAGGTTGTCAAACAATGTCAAACAATATCGTGGTTAATGCACAACAAACATTTACTGCAACAGCAACGGCCTTGTCTCCAACAACAGTATGTCAAGGAACACCTGTAACTTTAGTTGCAAGCCCAGGGTCTTCTTACCTTTGGTCTAACGGTGCTACTACACAAGGTGTCAATGTGACAGCTGGTGGCCCGATCACAGTAACAGTAACTAATGCTTCAGGTTGTACAGGAACATCTGCGCCTATCAACGTAACGGTTCTTCCAGTTCCAAATGCTACAATTAACGCTAGTGGTCCATTAACGTTCTGTCAAGGATCATCTGTTAACCTTACAGCAACTGGTGGTTCAACCTACAGCTGGAGTACAGGTGCTAATACAGCAGCTCTTTCTG
>JBILTD010000104.1:0-6599 GCA_044371695.1 Crocinitomicaceae bacterium
CTTTGGAGATGGAACTACCTCAAACGCTTATGAACCGATACACGCTTACACGACGCCGGGTATTTATGATGTTTTATTAGTAGCATTTGATTCGACAGGCTGTTTTACCCCAGATTCCGTTACAGTAACAGTCAATATTGGTGCTTTCACGGCTGGCACCATCCAACCAACTGCGAGCATTTGCCCAGGTGATAGCTACCAACTTGAAGCCTTCGGAGGTTCTACCTATTCTTGGAGTCCTGCCAATGTGCTAGACAACCCAAATATTGCCGAACCAACCGCCACTATTTTTAGTACGACAACTTTCACAGTCATCATCGCTGACTCTTGTGGATCAGATACCTTACAACTGACGCTTGCTGTCTCTGCTCCCACCATTTCCTTACCAAATGATACCACTATTTGCATTGGCGAAACCGTTCCTATAACTGCTACCGCAAGCGGAAACATTTCTTGGTCACCGGGTAATTTCTTAAATACAACCAGCGGTGCAAACGTCATCGCTACACCCCAAAATGACATCACCTACACAGCCACAGCTACGTCAAGTAATGGTTGCACCGCCCAAGATTCTATTACAATTTTTGTCTTTAATAATCCACCTGTCCCGCAACTTATAGATAGCGTTTCACTCTGTTACGGCACTGCCATGCCTTTGTCAGCGAGTGGCGGAACGAGTTACTTCTGGTATCCGAATAACAATTTACTCGGGGGTAACACAGCTACTGTTCAAATCAATCCATTGAGTCCGCAATATTATTTTGTGGACGTCACAAACAGTTGCGGTACCGAAACTGATTCTGTTTGGGTGAGCATCTTGACTGCGCAAATTTGGGCAGGTTCAGATACCACGGTTTGCCCTGGGCAAGCAGCTGGGCTCTGGGCAAGTGGCGCGTTATATTATGAATGGTATCCGGGGCCAGCGGGTTCAAGCAGCAACGGAGCTATGGTAAGCGTGGTGCCACCAACCAATACCACCTACTTAGTAGTCGGGACCGACGCACAAGGATGTCAAGACAGCGCAAACGTACAAGTCAATGTTTTTGCAGCAGCATATGTGAATGCAGGGGCCGATGTTTATGCTGTTCAAGGTGATATCATTCAGCTCAATGCCCTCACCTCAGGGCCGGGCTCAGTAGTTTGGGCGCCTGATGATGAAGTAAGCTGCGTCAATTGCCTCTCAACACAGGTAAGTCCATCGCAAAATGCGCTTTATACAGTTTATTTTACTGATCAAAATGGCTGCACCGCTGAAAGTCAAGTCAATATTTATTTTGATCCTTTCTTTTACGTGCCCAATACCTTTACGCCAGATGGCGATATGTTCAATCAGTATTTCCGAGTGATTGGTGGGAATTACCTTGAGGTCGAAGTTTCAATTTACAACCGTTGGGGAGAACTCATTTACGCATTCAATGACCTCAAAGAATACTGGGATGGCACCTATAATTTCAGGCCTTGCCAGGACGGTACGTATACTTGGAAAATCAAATATACGGACTTCAAAAACAACAAAGAGGTCATTACCGGACACGTAAATTTACTGCGCTAAATATAATTGCAGTAAATTTGAAACATGTCTACTCAAGTTCAGGCTTTTTGCTTCAACGGCTTTCAGGAAAACACCTATGTTGTTTATAACGGCAACGATGCAGTCATCATAGACCCCGGATGTTATGCTAAAGAAGAGGAAAGCGACCTCAAAGCATTTATTTCATCGACGGGTTTAACCGTACATGCGATCTTATTTACCCATGCGCACATCGATCATATCCTAGGAGCGCATTTCTGTTATGAAACCTTTACAACTAAAGCCTATTTGCACCCATCAGATCACGCAACTTGGGAGGCAGTAGAGCGCTATGCCGCTGTCTATGGCTTTCATGGTTATAAAGCGGCTACCCTACCAAGTGATTTTCTTGAAGATCAACAAATTTTACAATTCGGAGCTCTTCAATTCAAAGTGTTTTTCACCCCTGGGCATGCACCTGGACACGTAGTTTTTTACCATGAAGACGGTTTTGTAATTAACGGCGATGTTCTATTCAAAGGGAGTTTTGGACGTGTTGATCTTCCCGGAGGAGATCTTGAAATATTAAAAAACAGCATCCAGAATGTACTATTTAAGTTCCCAGATCAAACGCTTGTGTATTGCGGCCATGGCCCTACAACAACAATTGGTCAAGAAAAACTCACTAACTATATTCTACAATTTTAGGGATGCGCATCGGAATCAATACAAGGTCTCTGTTGGGTTCCAAAATGGAAGGTTTTGGAAATTATACGCTTGAATTGGTAACACGTATTTGCAAAAATCATCCGGAGCACACCTTTTATCTTTATTTTGACAGACCCGTTTCTGAGCAGTTTTCTTTTCCGAGCAATGCCGTTTGTCGAAGTGTATTTCCACCGACAAGGCATCCACTGTTATACATTTGGTGGTTTCAATTTTCACTAAAAAGGTACCTGAAAAAAGATCAGGTCGACTTATTTTGGTCACCCGACGGCATGTTGCCACTGGGCCTAAAAATACCAACTTTGGCTAGTGTGCATGACTTGAACTTTGAGCACTTCCCAAAAGACCTACCTTGGGTTGTTTCTAAATACTATCGTTACTTTTTTCCAAAATTTGCGCGTCAGGCCACAAAAATTGTGACGGTTTCTCAAACAACCAAGGAAGATATCAAGGCTTGTTACAAAATTGAAGACGCAAAAATAGCAGTGATTTATAATGGCGTGAATCCTGCCTATCAAGTACTTAATAACTCGGAAAAAATTGAGAAAAACGCTCAATTGAAACTACCAGAAAATTATTTTTTGTTTGTAGGTTCTTTGCACCCACGTAAAAATATCAAACGGCTTTTAGCTGCATTTCAAGTTTTTGCAAATAACGATACTAATACAGAATTAGTAATAGTGGGTTCGGCAATGTGGGATGCACAAAAATTCCAAATACAAGAACTATATAAAAATCGCATTCATTTTTTAGGGCATATAGAAACAGATAAATTGGCGCAAATTATGGCGTGCGCTACTGCCTTTGTTTATATCCCTTATTTTGAAGGCTTCGGCATGCCGCTTGCTGAAGCTATGGCCACTGAAACTCCAATCTTAGCGGGTAATCAAAGTTGCCTGCCCGAAATTGCTGCCGATGCTGCTTTATACGTTGACCCATATAACACCGATGACATTGCACAAGGCATGCAGCAACTAAAAAATGACGTAGCTTTGCAAACCGCGCTCAAGCAAAAAGGCCTTGAACGTGTCAAAGCCTTTGATTGGGATCTTGCCGCAGTTCAACTTTGGCAAGAAATGGAAAACTTGGTTTCGTAGTTCAACGGATAGAATAAGCGTTTCCTAAACGTTTGATCCAGGTTCGATTCCTGGCGAGACCACTACAAATCTAGTTTATAGACGTCGCAGAGTGTGTCGTTATCTTTGAGTGTCACGTCTAAATCTTTGATCATGCCGTCATGGATGTCATAAACCCAACCGTGCACGTGTACTTGCTGCCCGCGTTCCCAAGCAGATTGCACAATTGACGTTTTACCAAGGTCCAGCACTTGTTCAAAAACGTTGAGTTCAACAAAACGATTGAAGCGCTGTTGCTCATCAGTTATAGCATCTAGTTCTTCTTGATGAAAACGATAGACATCTTTAATGTGTCGAATCCAGTTGTCGATGAGGCCAACATGTTTGTTGGTCATGGCTGTTTGCACGCCACCACATCCGTAATGGCCACAAACAATGATGTGTTTGACCTGCAAAACATTGACCGCATAATCGAGTACAGACAACATATTCATATCAGAATGCACCACCATATTGGCGATATTTCTGTGCACAAATACCTCGCCTGGCTCTGCTCCGATGATTTCATTGGCAGGCACCCTACTGTCGGCACAGCCAATCCATAGAACCGGAGGTTTCTGACCTGCAGAAAGCTTGGTGAAATATTCAGGATCTTTCTCGAGTTTACTGGCGACCCATTTTTTATTATTATCGAGTAATTGCTTGTAAAATGCTTCCATTATAAATTGATAAATTGGATTTCTTGCTGTCTAGCTAGATCAGCATTTAGTTTAAATTCATGCAAGGCCTCTAGGACATCGAGGTCAATGCTTTTTGTTCGGCTCGCGTCAATAATTATTTTTTTACCCTTTGCTTTATGGATAGCTTCCATGATGCCACCTTTATTCAAGAACGTGACCTCCTCAGAAAGGATCATACGCATTTGATGCTCTGTGTGTTCTAGCGTAAAATGATTCTGATAATTTCTTTTGAGTACATAGAAAACAGCAATCACAATTCCTATGGCAATTCCCTTGAGTAAATCTGTGAATAGAACCCCAAGAATTGTCGCTATAAACGGGATGAATTGAGCCAGTCCCTTTTGATACATCTCAACAAATAAAGACCACTTAGCTAATTTGTAACCCACCAAGATAAGAATTGCTGCTAAAGCTGCTAAAGGAATTAAATTCAAAATTGGGCCCAGAAAAATAACTGCAACAGCCAATAGTAGCCCATGAAAAATAGCCGACATCTTAGATTGGCCACCTGCGGCAATATTTGCAGAGCTTCTGACAATTACTTGAGTAACGGGTAAGCCCCCAATAAGACCACTTACAAGATTTCCAATACCTTGTGCTTTGAGTTCACGGTTGGGGTCCGTTTTCTGCTTCGCTGGATCCAACTTATCGGTTGCTTCAACGCTTAGTAAAGTTTCTAAACTTCCTACGATTGCAATTGTAAGAGCTACCATCCAAATTTTAGGCGCAGCAATCAAATTGAAATCAGGAGAATTAAAAATAGAAAGGAGTTCGGAAAAAGAATGAATGGCAGGTAATTGAACCATGTGTTTTCCAGTTACTTGGATGTTGTTGAGCAGTATTGAATTTAGAAAGATACCAGCTACTACTACCACCAAAGCTCCAGGCAAATAAGTAGTCCATTGTTGTTTTTTCATCCATTGCGTATCGAAAACAACTAAAATAAATATGGAAAGCATCCCTATGATGACCGCACCAAGTTCAAAAGCATTGAGGGCATAAAAAAGTTCAGAAAATGTATTGTGCCCATCAAATTGCCAAAAAGATTCATCGCCGAAAAAATCTTTATCATAACCCAGTAAATGCGGGATTTCTTTTAAAATAAGCGTTATTCCTATTGCTGCCAACATGCCCTTAATGACAGCTGTTGGCACATAATTGGCCAGTATACCGAAGTGAATAAAGCCCAAAACAATCTGAATTAGACCTGATAGAACAAGCGCAAGTAAAAAGGCCTCAAAAGATCCTAAAGATTGAATAGAACCAAGAACAATTGTAATGAGCCCAGCTGCTGGCCCACTTACACCAAGTTTGGAATTGGAAAAAATGGCAACAACTACTCCGCCAACAATACCAGCAATGATACCGCTTAAAACATTAGGCAAACCATTGATGCCTAGCACGGAAGTCGAGGCTAAACCAATCCCGAGGCAGAGAGGTAGGGCTACTAAAAAAACTACAAGTCCAGCAGGTAGATCCTGCTTAACTGACTTAAAAAATGTGATCATGAATAAAGTATTAGAAATTAATTATGAAAAATCATTTCAATTACAAGGCGGCCGCAGGGCCTTTTCTAAATACTCTGACGGGTAGGTATTAAATCTGTAAATAGCAGAAACAAGCGGACTAAAAATAGAACTTGACTGAATTAGTTTAAATGTTTGTATATCTGAAAAAAATTCATCCATGGCATCTGGAAAATCTGTTTCCGATTCTCCTTCTTGATCTTCTAAATCTTCAGCCAATAAAAGTATAGGGGTTTCAACTTGCGAAGCAGCAAAGACTGTCACTGCACTTGTTTTAGCTAAAAACAAGCCAAGTAAAAACAATGCGAAAAGCCTTCCCAAATTTGACATATAACAAATATAAGAAAACTTTATGTGCGCTGGAAAATCTGTCGCTTAGTCGATGACTTTTAATTCTTTCCCGACTTTAATGAAGGCTGCAATTGCTTTATCAAGATCTGCTCTTGAGTGTGCGGCTGAAATCTGGGTGCGAATGCGGGCTTGACCTTTGGCAACAACTGGATAAAAGAACCCAATGGCATAAACACCTTCTTTGAGTAATCGATTGGCAAACTCTTGAGAAAGCGCTGCATCATACAACATAATTGGTACAATAGGAGAATCTCCGGGTTTGATATCAAAACCTGCAGCTATGATGCGTTCTTTAAAATAAGCCGTATTAGCTTCTAATTGATCGCGAAGTTCAGTGGTTGAGCTCAGTACATCAAATACCTTAATTGATGCGCCGACGATCGCAGGAGCCAATGAATTCGAAAATAAATAGGGCCTTGATCTCTGACGCAGCATCTCGATGATTTCTTTCTTGCCTGTCGTATAACCACCCATAGCTCCGCCTAAAGCCTTACCTAAAGTACCTGTGATAATATCTACTTTATCCATGACGCCAAAATGTTCGGGCACACCACGGCCTGTTTTACCAATGAAACCAGCTGAATGACATTCATCGGTCATGACTAATGCATCATACTTATCTGCTAAAGAACAGATTTCATCCATCTTAGCTAAGTCTCCATCCATAGAA
>JBILTD010000009.1:0-19428 GCA_044371695.1 Crocinitomicaceae bacterium
CGCCCATGAATACTTGAGCTGGAAACGCGTTGTACCACAAGAAACCAATACAAGCCCCAACAAACGCGGCAATAAAAATCACCAGCTCTTCAGCTTCTGGAATGTACATGACATTTAGGTAATCGGCGAATTTGGCATGTGAACTTACATAGGCCAAAACCGCAAGTGCAATACCCACAATTGCAGAGGTTCCTGTTGCCAAACCATCAAGACCATCTGTCATGTTGGCGCCGTTAGAAACTGCAATCACAATAAAGATGACGATTGGAATAAAGAGCAACCAACCGTATGATTTATTGACATCTCCGATCAACCAATTGTAATTGAACTCATTTCCTTTGAAAAAAGGAATCGTGGTGGTCATGTCGTCAGTTTTGATCCATTTGTAGGTCTCGCCTTCAGACTGCACGTGCTCATGCGTAACATAAGTTTCGTCGGCTTGTAATTTGTAGTTGGCATCTACACGTTTGTGAACCACAACGTCGTCTGAAAAATAAAGAATGGACCCCACAATAAGCCCGACACCAATTTGACCAATGACTTTAAAGGTTCCTTTTAGTCCTTCTTTGTTCTTCTTAAATACTTTGATGTAGTCATCAATGAAGCCAATAGCACCTAACCAGATGGTAGCTACCAACATGGTAATTACATAAATATTATGCAGCTTGGCAAACAAAAGTGTAGGTACCAAAATAGCGGCTAAGATGATCAAGCCACCCATGGTTGGTGTTCCTGATTTTTCAATTTGACCAGCCAAACCGAGGTCGCGGACTGTTTCGCCGATTTGTTGCATGCGCAACTTATTGATGATTTTTTTACCGATAATGACCGAAACAATCAAGGAAAAAATGAGTGCCAATGAGGCGCGAAAGGAAATGTAATGAAACAAACCTGCACCAGGTACATTGAGTTGATCGAGCCAAGAAAATAAGTAATAAAGCATGTTATTTTTCGAGTTGGTTAAACAAGGATTGTGTAATCGCTACATCGTCGAAATCGGTTTTCACACCCTTGATTTCTTGGTAGGTCTCGTGGCCTTTGCCTGCCACTAATATGATATCGCCAGGCTGAGCCAGCATGATGGCCATTTTAATAGCCTGCTGACGATCAACGATGGAAAGTGTATTGAGTGCTTCTTCAGTACCTAGACCTGCTTCCATGTCTTTTAAGATTTGATTTGGATCTTCGGTGCGAGGATTATCAGAAGTGAGAATGACTTGATTGCTTTTTGCAGCGGCAATAGCTGCCATTTTTGGACGCTTTTCTTTATCGCGGTCACCACCACAACCCACTACAGTAAATACTTTGGTGCTTCCTTTTCTGAAAGCAGCTATTGTAGCAAGTACATTTTCAAGCGCGTCAGGTGTATGCGCGTAATCGATAATAGCCGTGATGCCTTTTGGGCTCTTGACATATTCAAATCGACCCGCTACATGGCTCAGTTGACTAATTACACGCAAAACTTCGAAAGGTGCTTCGCCCAAACCAACTGCCAAACCATATACTAGCAATAAATTAGAGGCATTAAAGGCGCCCACTAAACGCGTATGCACTTCTTGGCCATTGATTTGCAAAACCAAACCAGCCAAGCTGTTTTCTATGATTTTTCCTTTTACATCAGCAGGAGTTCTGAGTGCATAAGTAAGCTTCTTGGCCTTCGTATTTTGCAACATGACCGAGCCATTTTTATCATCGGCGTTCACAAGTGCAAAAGCAGAAGCATCTAGGCCATCAAAAAATGCCTTTTTAACCTTTAGATATTCAGCAAAAGTGTGATGATAATCGAGGTGGTCATGTGTAATATTGGTAAAACCAGCTGCTGCAAAATGTAGCCCACCAATGCGGTCTTGATCAATGGCATGCGAACTCACTTCCATGAAACAGTGAGTACAACCTGCAGTCACCATTTGTCTGAGCAAAGCATTGAGGCTAACTGGATCTGGCGTGGTGTGTGTAGACACGATTGCTTCTTGTTCAATCTTATTGACCACCGTTGACAACAAGCCTGCTTTATAACCCAATGTTGTAAAAAGATCGTGGAGTAAAGTTGCGGTAGTCGTTTTGCCATTGGTGCCCGTAACACCAACAAGTTTCAGCTCTTTTGAAGGATGACCATAAAATGCACAAGCCAATTGCGCCAATGCGGCACTGGTGTTTTGAACTTGGTAAACACATGCATCTGGAGCTAAGTCTACGGCTTCTTGGGTAATGAAAACCCGACATCCTTGTGCATACGCTTGCTGTACATATTTGTGGCCGTTGGCCTGCGAGCCTACAATACAGACAAAAATGGTATTTGCCGCGGCCTTTCTTGAATCAAATTCAATGGAAGCGATTGTCTGAGTAAGCTCACCTTGAATGTGCTGACCGACTACTGCTGCTAACAAATGATTCAGGGGTTGCATGCTAGTTTAATTTAAGTTGTACGACTTGTCCTTTCACGATTTGATTTCCGGGTGCTATAGACTGACTCACCACACGGCCTAGGCCCTTCAAAGTGACCACCAAGCCTTTGCTTTCAAGGATGTACACGGCATCTTTTGCCGTCATTCCCAAGACATTGGGAACTTTTTTCTGGGTAATCACCTTGCGAGAAACCTCCAAGCGCTGTTCGGTAGTGTCTGCTTTTAGCCATTCGGCTTCATTGTTTTGCTGGTAGCGCACATTGAGCTCTTTCATGACATATTTCAAGTCATTGGCAGCGCCACTTTTAACCAACGGAATTTCATTGGATAATTTGGCTCTTGGGTCATTGACCGCTCTATGATATTGCAATGCCGACGCGTAAACCTTATTAGCAATTTCAGCAAAAACAGTTCCTGATACAGCCGCACCATAATATGCTTTTTGTGGTTTTGAAATCACGACAATACAAGAGTAGATGGGTTTTTTTGCTGGAAAATAACCTACAAATGATGCCTGGTATGACTTTCCATTTTCAGAACCATAACCGCCACCCGCAGCGGTTAGCACAGCTGTTCCGGTTTTTCCCGCAATTGTAAACAAGGAACTTTTTAACGAACGACCTGTCCCGCGAAGCATTACTCCTTCAAGACAATTTTGTAATATTTTCAGCGTATGAGAGGAACAAATCTGGGCTTTTAAAACGACTGGTTTAAATGTCTTGATCACTTGTCCATTGCGTTTAATTTTCTCAACGAAAAGCGGTCTTACCAATTTGCCATTATTGGCAACTGCATTATAAAATGCAAGCGTTTGCAATGGAGTTTGTCGTACTTCGTAGCCCACTGACGTCCATGGCAAGGACAATATAGACCAAGTTTTTGATCCAGGTGTTGCTACATCGGGACGCGGCTCTCCTTCAAGGGCGATGCCGAGTTTTTCTGTGAGGCCAAAGCGCTTAAGTTGTGCAATAAATTGATGCGGTTGATTGCGATACACGCGGTGCATCAGTTGCAAGATGACATTGGAAGATTTTTCAAAAGCTTGCTGGATAGTGATGGTGCCGTAACCCATCCCGTGGTTGGAGTCAGACATACTCGAACCACCTACCGAATAACGACCGACAGCATTGACCTTATCAGTGATTTTAAACTTGCCATCTTCTAGGCCAGCCATTAATGAAGCTAACTTAAAAGTCGAGCCGGGTACTTCGAGGTAACCAATGGCGTAATTGTAACTTTCAGTGTACTTGCCTTCTTCAACTTTGGTAAGGTTGGCAACCGCTCGGACATAACCTGTTTTGACATCCATCAAGATGACACAGCCATGCTCAGCATTCATGAAAATCATTTGTTTTTCAAGTTCAGAATGAGCAACCTCTTGAATTTCTTTATCAATTGTGGAAATCACGTCTGCTCCTTCAATAGCTTCTTTGAGCACCTTGCCTGTTTTTTTCCAACCGGAAGAAATGCGCTGTTCTACTTCTTTGCCGTCTTCTCCTTTTAAATACTCATAATAAGCACCTTCTATACCAACTCGGAATGGCTTTCCATCAAGATCTTTGTAATAACCTAAAGTTCTATTGAGCAAGTTGCCATTAGGTTTTTTGCGCAGAATAGTTTCTACGTTATCAATAATGCCTCCTTTCATTTGACCTAAGTCAAAAATGGGAAGCTTGCGCAAGCGTTTGCGTTCGTAATTGGTGACTTTTCTACGTATTAATAAATAACGAATGCCATTTGCACGGGCTTTTCTGATTTTTTCTTCGTAGGATCTGGCAGAATTTACTGGATACAAACCATGTAAACCTTGTGCCAACTCACTGACCTTTGCGTCAAATAATTTTTCCTCAACTACGGTAGGATCCATGTAGATGTCGTAAAAAGTGACGCTCGTAATTAATGGCACCTCATTTCTGTCAAGAATTTGACCCATTCGCGGCACTCTATTTACAACGCGTGTTGGCAGTTGACCTTCGTTGGTTTCAAAAGCAACACCTGGGCCATTGATCTGAAGATCAAGCGTTGAGTAAAGCACAGCCCCCATTATGAATACAAACCCGAAGTAAATCAGGTAGGCACGGCGATAAAGATGGCTTTTATTCTTGCTCATGTTTGACCTGTTTGATACGGATTACTTTGGTGGCATTTTTGGTTTCCTTAAGCTCCCTTGACTCGAGTCTTTTTGCCATGCGATAACGGCGGGTCACCAATTCTAAGCGCGCCTTTGCTTCAATATACTCAGCAGCGTGCTGGTCTAAATTGCGTTGGGCGTTGTCGATGTCTTTATTGATTTGCTTTCCATAGTAGCCTTTAGAGATCAGGATCAATAAAAGCAACATGATAAAAAAGATATAATTGAGGTTATTGAGCACGAACTCTCTGGTCAAGAAATCGCCGTTCAAAATCTGCGCAAAAGCACTTGATTTATTCGTCTTGGTCGACTTTTGCTGAGTTGTTTCTTGCTTAGCCATTGCGTTCTGCGATTCTTAGTTTAGCACTACGCGCTCTGGAATTTAGCGCACACTCTTGCTCATCAGCCACGATTGGGTGGCGATTCACTTCTGAAAATGGTTTATTGACGTTGCCGAAGAAATCTTTATCGAGTTCACCAGAAAAACTGCCGCGTTTCATGAAATTTTTGACCAAGCGATCTTCTAGAGAATGATAAGACATCACTACTAAATGTCCACCCGGCTTCAAAACTTGGGCTGCTTGCTCTAGGAAATCTTTAAGCACTTGTAGCTCTTGATTGACTTCAATGCGGAATGCTTGAAATACTTGAGCATAAAACTTGTGATCCTTGAATTTAGGCGCGAAACGCTCTAGTGCTTTCATAAGGCCGAACGTAGTAAGTATCGGTGCATTTTCGCGCTGACGAACCAATTGCGCAGCTAGTGCTCTTGAATTACGCAGCTCACCGTATTCATAAAGTATACTTGCCAATTTAGCTTCATCGGCGGTAGCAATAAGTTCAGCAGCAGACTGCCCACCATTGCGGTTCATTCGCATATCGAGCGGCGCATCTTCTCTGATACTAAAACCGCGCTGCGCAGTATCAAATTGATGTGAAGAAACGCCTAAATCGGCTAAAATGCCATCAACTTGCTTGATGCCAAGTAAACGCAAATGGTTTTGAAGAAAAGCAAAGTTGGCAGCGACAAAATTAAAATTGCTGGCGTCCCATAAATTGGCGAGCGCATCAGGGTCTTGATCAAAGGCAATGAGACGACCTGTTGCATCGAGCTGTTTAAATATTGCGCGTGAATGACCGCCGCCACCAAAAGTAACATCAACATAAATGCCATTTGGCTGGATTTGCAGACCCTCCAAACAAGCATTTAATAATACTGGTACGTGATACGATTCGTTAATTGTCATTGTCTAAGTCACCCATTACTTCATCCGCTAAGTCAGCGAAATCTGCCATGCTTCCTTCGATCATTTCGAAGTATCTAGACTTATCCCAAATTTCAATGCGGTCGTTGTAAGCAATTAACATTACTTCAGCAACCAAGCCAACGCGCTCCATTAAAGCTGTCGGTACCAAAATACGACCTGCATTGTCTAAAGTGACCTGCTTTGCGCCCTGGTGAAACAACCTGTAAAACATTCGATTTTTTGGCTTGAATAAATTCATCTTGGAGAGCTTCTCGCTAATACGCTCCCAATCTGGTAACGGAAAAAGCGTAAGGCAATCTTCGAATCCTTTATTCAACATGAAATCTCGCTGGGATACTGCAGGCAATTGTTTGCGCAAGCCAGACGGGAAAAGGAAGCGCCCCTTCTCGTCCAATTTTACTTCAAATTCACCTACTAGTCCTGCCATAGCGTTATAATGGGTAAAATTAGTGGATTCTTACCACTTTTTACCACAGACAATTTCATTTGTTGATAACTTCTAACGTATAGAACGAATAAAGGTTACATATTAACAATTATTAACAACCATATTTCCTTGTTTTACAAGGGATAAAGCGTAAATAGTGGGAGTTTGTGGGAGTTTTTTCAACATTTTGTTAATATCCGATTTTCACCTCCTTCAGAAAAAGCGAAATAAACCGCTTCAACCCATTGATTTTACTACCTTTGTCAAATGTCAAAAAGCCGCTTGAGCTATCTATTTATCCCCCTACTTGCACTCATTTGGGGAAGCTCTTTTATCCTCATGAAACTCGGGATGTTTGACGCCAGTGGGAAGACCATATTTAGCGCCGCTCAAGTAGCAAGTCTCCGAATTGTATTAGCTGCTTTGGTTTTCCTTCCAATGTTCCCTGCCCTATTTAAAAAGCTACATCAAAAACGCGATCTTCTTTTCTTTTGCATCGTGGGGCTCGGTGGGAACCTCATCCCTGCATTCCTATTTACTTATGCTGAGCAAAGTCTCGATTCAGGTATTGCTGGCATTATGAATAGCTTCACACCTGTCTTTACTTTAATTATTGGCTTTCTGCTTTTTAGGAATCGAATTGTGCTGCAGCAATTAATTGGCACCATCATTGGTTTTTGCGGTATCAGCTGGCTCTTATTAGCTGGTCAAAAAACAACAGGTGAGGCGCAACTTTGGCCGGCTCTAGCAATTGTATTTGCCACTATTCTTTATGGCCTTAGCCTCAATACAATTAAACATAAGCTTCAGCATTACAAACCTCTAGAAGTGGCCACCGGGGGTTTTACGATGGCATTTTTACCAGCATTCATCTGTTTTCTGCTCTTCGAAACACCAGAAGTTATATCTAACCACCCAAAAGCAATGCAAGGACTTCTAGCGGTGAGTACGCTCGGCTTAATCGGAACTGCTTTTGCAGTTGTATTATTTAATAAAATCATTGCGCAAACCAGTGCGCTAGCAGCTAGTTCCGTTACTTATTTTATCCCAATTGTAGCGGTCCTGATCGGGCTTTCCTCTGGAGAAACCCTTGTTTGGCAGCAGTTTGTGGCCATGTTTGTGATCATCTTTGCCGTTTTACTGATCAATTTTGCCAAAACCAAGGCAACAAATTGATAAAACGACCGTAAGAAAGTTTGTTATTTTTTTGGCGGTCGCACTGAAATCACTATCTTTGCAGACCAATTTTGGAATATTAAACAATAATTTAAGCTATATGTACGCAATTGTAGAGATAGCAGGGCAGCAATTTAAAGTGCAAAAAGACCAAAAGGTTTTTGTACACCGTCTTGACGCTGAAGCAGGTAAAAAACTAGAGTTTGACCGTGTTTTATTAGTTGAAGATGCTGGCAAAGTAACCCTTGGCGCCCCAGCTATAGAAGGTGCTAAAGTCACCGCAGAAGTTTTAGAACATGTTAAGGGTGACAAAGTCATCGTTTTCAAGAAAAAACGTCGCAAAGGTTACCGTGTTAAAAATGGTCACCGTCAACAATTCACTGCGATCACAATCAAAAGTATTAAAGCATAATTTCCTTCGGGAACTAAATATTAGAAACCATGGCACACAAAAAAGGAGTCGGTAGTTCGAAAAACGGTCGTGAATCACATAGCAAACGTCTAGGTGTTAAAATCTTTGGTGGTCAAGCTGCTATTTCTGGTAACATCATCGTTCGTCAACGTGGTACACAACACCACCCAGGGAACAACGTTGGTATCGGTAAAGATCACACCCTATTTGCTTTAACTGACGGTCTTGTTGAATTCCGCAAGAAAAAGGACAATCGTTCTTTTGTTTCTGTTGTTCCTTTCGAGGAAAACAAAGCATAAGACAACTTATCAAATTTAAAAAGCTCCACATGTGGAGCTTTTTTTTTGCCCAAATTTTTCAAACTATAATCCTTATTTTTGGAGCAATGAATTTGTTATCAAAATCGGCATTACTCAGCTTGCTAACAAGCGCCCTCCTTATTGTTGGCTTTCCGAATACAGGCAGTTTTACGCCATTTGTTTTCTTGGGCTTTTTACCGCTCTTGCAACTCAGAAAAATTCTCATCGAAAGCGGCAAGAAGCCAATCATTTTATTTCTCTGGACCTACCTCAGTTTTTTACTTTGGAACATTGGCAGTACTTGGTGGGTAGCCAATGCGTCTTTTAGCGGTGCAGTCTTGGCATTTACAGTCAACGCTTTGCTCATGAGTTTGGTTTTTGGCGCCTGGAGTTTCATCCATAGAAAAGTGGCCTCAAAAATATCTTATTGGTTGCTCATCCCGATTTGGTTGCTCTTTGAATTTGGACACCACCGCTGGGATCTTTCTTGGCCTTGGCTCACGCTTGGTAATTATTTTTCAGTGCATACGGGTTGGATTCAATGGTACGAATGGACCGGAACGCTTGGTGGTAGCGCTTGGGTATTACTGATCAACTTGCTTTTCTTTCAATTAATGACCCATTATAGCACTGTTGCCAGAAGAAACCAATTTATTTTTTCCATTCTTGGAGCGCTGCTATTGCCAATATTGGTGAGTCAATTGCTATTGTCTTTTGCGCGTTTGCGTACCATTGAAAAATTCCCTTCCTATTTCAATGTGGTAGTGGTTCAACCCAATGTGGACCCTTACAATGAAAAATTTACAGCTGAGGCCTCCAACGAAAAATTTACAGATTCCATACTCACGCTGGCAAATCGGCATGTGACCTCACAAACCGACTTAGTGCTTGCGCCGGAAACTGCGCTACCTTTGTCTTTTCTTGAAGATGAATTAGATCGCTTTCAGTTTGGGCGAGACTTGATTCAGCAAGTTCAAAAATGGCCTCATGCCAATTTATTAGTGGGCGCCTCAACCGCCCGTTTATTCGATAACAAAAACTCGGTCGCTAGCCAGGAAATACCAAACAGTGGACGTTGGTTTGAAAATTACAACTCTTCTTTAATGATAGCAAAGGAGTCTCAAGACGAAGGTTCAGATTCGGAAAATAAAGCGCCCGCTGTTACTTATGTACATAAGTCTAAATTAGTGCCTGGTGTTGAGATTATACCATTCTCTGCCTATTTGCCATTTCTTTCTGCCATTGCCATTGAAAATGGGGGTTCTTCAGGGACTTTAGGAACAGAAACGGGGCCAAAGGTTATGAATATAAAGCGTATGGCTCGGTTTGGTCCTGATGCTAAAGATGCTTCAAAACAACAAATCATTTCCATTGCACCCATAATTTGCTATGAATCTATTTACGGTGATTTTGTCAGAAGACAGGTTCAACAAGGTGCGCAAGTGCTGTGTATCCTGACCAATGACGGTTGGTGGGGCGATACCCCTGGCTACAAACAACATTTTTCCTTTGCGCGCTTGCGTGCCATTGAAACCCGACGCTGGGTCTTGCGCAGTGCCAATACAGGCTCAAGCGGCAGTATTGATCCGAGTGGAAAAGTGATCAAAAAAACACCTTATTGGGTAAAAAGCGCTTTTACTCAACAAGTACAGTTGCGCTCAGGCCAAACCTTTTATACCAAATATGGTGATTGGTTGGCTGGTATTTCCGTTTCATGGATCTTACTTAGCTTCAGTACATTTCTGATGAACTATGCCAAGAATTCACGTCAAATAAAAGCCTAATGAAGTTTTTTCTATTGCTCATCACAATCCTGATTGGGTTTAATTTTTTAGCGCAAAATAGTTTCACGAGTTCAACACTTCCCATCATTGTAATTAATACAAATGGTATAGAAATTCCAGATGAACCTAAAATCATGGCGACAATGGGCATCATTAACAATGGCCCTGGTCAAATTAACCTGCTTACAGACCCCTTTAATGAATATTTTGGTGCTATTGGCATTGAAGAACGAGGTTCATCATCAGCTCTTTTTTTTCCTCAAAAATCATATGGTTTGGAAACCAGATGGCCCGACTCAAGCAATCAAAATATCTCACTTTTTGGTTGGCCCCCTGACAATGACTGGATCTTACATGCACCCTATACAGATAAGTCTTTAATGCGAAACGTGCTGACTTATAAAATTGGTAACGAGCTTGGCCGTTGGGCTCCTCGCACCCAGTTTTGCGAAGTCATTCTTAATGGGAACTATATTGGCGTATATGTTTTCATGGAGCGGATTAAAACAAGCTCAGGAAGAGTCAATGTACCGGGTCTTGACTATGCTGATACTTTAAATGACCAAATTACAGGAGGATACATTGTAAAAGTGGATAAAACTTCCGGCGGCGGCCAGATTGCTTGGAATTCACCTTATGGCGCACAAATACCTGGAAATGGAACCATTAGTTTTCAATTACACGACCCGGAGTATGACACCATTCATCCACTTCAAAAAGCGTATATCCAGGACTATATTACTGATTGGGAGCAAGCTCTAAAAAGCACCGCATTTACCCACCCTATTGTTGGCTACAAGCCCTTTATTGATGTGGGTTCATTTATTGACTATTTTTTAGTTACCGAGCTTTCTAAAAATGTAGATGGCTACCGCATTTCCACCTTTTTACACAAACAACACAGCAGCCAAGGAGGCAAGTTAATTGCGGGACCGTTTTGGGATTACAATATTGCTTGGGGCAATGCCAATTATTGCGAAGGAAATCTAACAACTGGTTGGGAAATCAATTTTAACAGCATTTGCGGTGGCAACTGGCAAAACCCCTTCTGGTGGAACCGCATGCTTGATGACCCGTTGTTTGCCAATGAAGTCCAATGTCGGTGGACCGAATTAAGGTCTACAATACTCAGCAACAATGAGCTTAGTACTTTTATTGATTCTGTAGGTTTGCTATTGGGACAGCCCGCCGAAAGACATTTTGAACAATGGCCTATTTTAGGCACCTATGTTTGGCCAAATCAGTACATAGGGCAAACCTACCAACAAGAATTAGGATATCTTAAAAACTGGGTGCTTTCAAGAGCCACTTGGATGGACAACAATATGTTCGGGACCTGCACAGCAAATTCAAAAGAAATGATGAATTCCCTAATAAGTATTATGCCTAACCCAACACAAAATGAAATCCTTGTTTCAGGAATAAAAGGTATCGGCGAGATTATTATCTTAGATCTATCTGGGAAAATTGTTCATAGGGTGCCATTCGATTCCGATAATGTTAGAATCGAACTAAATCAATTTCAAAATGGGGTCTATTTTCTCACAGAACCGAGCTTAGGCATCTACGAGAAAGTCATCAAAAACTAATGGAAAGCTAGTTTAAGAATCAGAGCTAACGGAACGCAACCTTTGACCCGGATTTCCTATTGTTATCAGTTTTAAAAAAATCAATTCATTAAAGAAGAACCGGTATTATTTGCTCTTTTTAAAAGGCATTAACTTTTATTTCATTCCTTTTTTCTTTAGATGAGTGCATAAAAAAAGGGAGATCCGAAGACCCCCCCTTTCCATCAATCAACAAGTTAAATATTAGTAACCTGGGTTTTGCTGTAAATTAGGATTCAGAACTACGTCTGCCGTTGGAAGCGGGTAAAGGTTGTATTTATCCTCAACTCCTAAACCTGCTGCATCTCCACCTTTGAAAGGCCACACATAAGTGTTGCTGGTGAAAAGACCAAAGCGAATAAGATCCGTACGACGCGTACACTCCCAGTTCAACTCACGTGCACGCTCATCTAAGAAATCTTTCAAGGTAAGTGAAGTGTAGTTATAAGAAGCATTTCCGTAGGCACGCTCGCGGATGTAATTCATGTATGTCAAGGCAGTTCCTTGGTCACCTGTTCTGAATTTAGCCTCTGCATACATCAAGTAAATATCTGCCAAACGGAACATCGGGAAGTCAACATCTACATGCGCAGATGTAGCGTTATTTGAACCATTTAGACCAGCCTTCGTTTTATTCTTGAATTTTGGATTTGGATAACCTTGTGCATAGGTAGACATACTTGTGATGTTTGGATCTTGTCCCTTTGTATAAAACAACCAACGGCTATCTATAGGCTTAGGACTCTTCATATCTGGGAATCCGGTTGTAAATAATTGTGATGAATAAAATTGATCAAAATCTTCTTTAAATAACCTGATAAACGGGCGTGTCGCTCTATTGCCAGCCCATTTACCATTAACGCCGTAGTCAGCTGCAACCATTGAACCACCTAAAGTAGAACAAATTAAAAAAGTAGTTCCACCCCAAGTTTGAGCGTACAAGCCGTCGTAAACAACTGGGAATATGATTTCTGGAGACGTGTGATTGTCTGCCAAGAAGATATCTTGATAAACGTCATCAAGCTGAAAAGCCCCTGTATTGATGATTTTTTCACAGTAGGTAGCACATTCTGCATTTCTTGAATTGCCTGCCCCAAGGTAGGTCTCGGCATTCAAGTACATTTTTGCCATCAAGGAATGTGCTGCACTTTTAGAAGCACGCCCGTAAGCAACAGCTGCAGGTGCAGTTAAGTTGTCTTCGATTGCCTTGATTTCAGATTCAATGTATGCAAAAAGGTCTGCACGCATAATTTGCTCAGGATTGAAAGCACCTACGCGGTCTTCTTCTGTAACGAAAGGAACATTACCGAAAAGATCCATTGCATGGTAATAAGCCAAAGCGCGTAAGAAGCGAGCTTCGTTGACCATCATTTTGATATCAGCAACCTGCGATGCAGTGAAGCCGCGCTCGTTGAGCTTCTCATCTCGTGCTTGCCAAATGAATTCATTACACAAAGTAATTTGGTAATAAATACGGTAGTACATTCCTTTGACCCATACGTTGTCTGCATTCCATTGCGACTTATTTAAGTCCGGAATACCTGGGTCATTCCAGCCACAAATGGCTTCATCTGTAGGCAATTCCTGAAGGTTCCAAAGTACGCGAACATACGCTGAGAATCCTTCATCAATACCAGCAATGTCAGCCTGACCCGCAGGACCTTGATTACCAGTCATGGACATACCAGAGTATAATTTTGCTAATACCTTGATATAATTATTAGGGTCACTGTAAACCGCCTCCGCATTGAGACCATATTTAGGTGACTGATTCAGGTTCTTGCCACATGAAGACAACAAAAGTGCTCCTGAAATTATTGTAAATGCAACTAATCTTTTCATAGCTCAAGAATTAGAAATCAAAGGTGAGGTTAATTGAATACACGCGTGGACGTGGGTAGAAATTGTTATCGATTCCGCTACCAATTTCTGGATCTTGTCCTGAATATTTTGTCAAGACAAAAGCATTTTGAACAACAAGGTTCACGTTTAAGCCTACTTTATCTTTAGAGAAACCAAGCTTACCAAAGTTGTACCCAACATTGATGAAGTCCATGCGAAGGAAGTTTGCACTTTCTAAGTAGTGGTCAGACATCAACTGGCTGGCAGTGGTGCGCTGCACCTCGTCTTGGTAGTAAAGTGAACTAATGTTATTGAGGTATTTCTTAGTACCATCAACTGTTTGGAAGGTTGCACTATTGGAGTGAATGTTGTTGTAAATAGTAGCGCCTAATTCAGCACGGGCTGAAAGACCGGCATACCATTTTTTGTATTGGAAGTTTAAAGCAGTTCCGAAGAACATTTTTGGAGCTGCCTGACCAGCGTAGTAGCGGTCTTTGACATTGATGATGCCATCCTTATTTTGATCAACAAAAGCGTTTGTATCTTTCCATTTGTCTGCTGCAGTAATATTGCCGTCACCGTTCATGTCGATTTCAGACTGTGAACCCACTTCAATTACACGACCTTGTGAGTCATATTGTTGTTGGAGTACAAAGAAAGTATATGTTGGATAGCCAAGTTGGTGTGCTTGAATCGTGTTACCGATACCACCACCAATACCGCCAATTAATACACCTGGTGAGGTGGTGTCTACAACCTGAGACAACTTCATTACTTCATTCTTGTTGTAAGTGGCGTTTACCGACCAATCTAGACGCATGTCTTTGGTTGCAATAAGACCTGTGTTCAATGAAACTTCAATACCACGGTTTTGCATAGCGCCTACGTTGGTCAAGATTTCATTAGTAAAGTTAGTACCAGCAGGAACAGGAACAGTAGCTAATAAATCTTTGGTGTCTTTTTGATATACATCTACACTTCCAGAGAAACGGTCATTTTTGAAACCGAAATCAAGACCGATGTTGTAAGATGTAGTGGTTTCCCACCTCAAACCAGCGTCAAAACCTGCCGGACGCAAAACTTGATAGTACTGACCTCCAAAAGCATATTGAGCAGTAGTTGCACCTTGGAAGTAATTACCAATGTATGCGTAATCTCCGATGCCATCTTGCTGACCTGTAACACCCCAACCAGCACGTAATTTCAACATGTTGATTTTTGATGCTTTCTTCATAAATTCTTCTTCTGAAATGATCCATGCAGCAGACGCAGCTGGGAAAATACCCCATCGAGTTTCAGGGCTGAATCTTGAAGAACCGTCACGACGAACAGATACGTTTACAACATATTTTTTATTTAAGTTATAAATGGCACGGCCGTAATAAGACATGAGTACGTTACGGGTGTAAAAAGGAAAGGCTGCTGCAGGCTCTATGATGCTATCTTGTGCTTCATTCCAAGCAGGATTATTTGGGCTTTCAGTATCCCAATCTTGGTAAGAGTAACCAGCAGTTATATCTAAAGTATGATTCGTCCAACGTGTACCTGAATTGTAGTTCAAATATGATTCAAATAGCTTATTTGACTTTGACGTACGATATTCAGTGTAGCGCCCTTGGGTAAAGTATCCTGAAGCGGAAGATGCCGGCGTTTTGGTGTATCCTGTTCCTTCTGAGTAGTCACCACCTACGTTTACTACCGCCTTTAAATTTGGCAATGATGGCAAATTGTAAGTAAGTTTTGCATTGGCAATTGCGCGGTTTACACGACTCTTGTCAGTGGATTGCTCAATAAGACCAAGTGGGTTACGTGGAGAAAGCGTGTTTGGCTTGTTATTGTCTAACCACTCAAAATATCCTCCGTATGCTTCTGTACCTGAATAAACCGGTTGAGTTGGGTCAAAGAAAGCAGCTCCTAAAGCACCGCGGTTTGCAAAAAATGAACCTGTTTGAACATATTTCAAGTTGGCTTCAATTTGCAGCGTCTTGTCGAGTAAGCTTGGGTTTATATTCAAGCCAACGGAAGTACGTTGGAATTGATCGCGCTTTAAAATACCGTTATCAATACGATTACCGATAGACAAACGGTAAGGGAAGTTTTTAATACCGCCGGTGATTGAAACGTTGTTGTCTGTGATCAAAGATCTGCGGAATACCTCGCGCTGCCAATCAGTAGATGCGTCGCCTAATAAGTTTTGCTGTTGAAGAGTACCAATAGTATTTACCAAGCTTCTAAGTGAGTCTGCACTTAAGACATCGAAGTATTTGGCAATTGTCGATACAGATGTTTTAGAATCTAAAACAACTTTAACATCATTGGCTGCAGATCCTCGCTTAGTCGTGATGAGGATAACTCCGTTTGCCGCTCTGGATCCGTAGATAGCTGTAGCTGAGGCATCTTTTAAGACTACAAATGAAGCGATGTCATTTGGGTTTATCAATGAAAGTGGATTAGCTGCACCTGCAATACCTCCGTTATCTAATGGAACACCATCTACCACAATTAGTGGGTCATTCGATGCATTGATTGAAGTTCCTCCACGAAGACGCAACGTACTACCTGAACCAGGAGCACCATCATTTGAAGTTACTTTTAAACCTGCTACTTTTCCCATTACCAATTGTTCTGGCGAAGCTAAGGAACCTTGAACAAAATTCTTTTCATTGATAACAGTTGCTGAACCCGTGAGGTCTTTGGAGCGCTGAGTACCGTATCCGATAACCACGATGTCTCCGGTTTCTTGCACCTTTGAGGCAAACTGGAAATCATTAGTAGTCATTTGATTGGCAACAATGGTTACTTCATCAGACTGTGGACTTAAGCCCATAAATTTAAAGATAAGTTTATAGGTACCTGCATTTAACCCTGAGATTTCATAATAACCTTTCTCATTGGAAACAGCACCTTTACCTTGCCCTTCTACTAAAACAGACGCATTGTAGAGCGGTGTGCCCGATGCATCAGTAATTGTTCCTTTTATACCAGTTTGAGCCAGGGCCAAACTCGTGAAGCCAAGAAACAGTAAGAAGGCAAATAAACTTGTAGTAGTTTTCATTTGCATAATTCTCGTTTTGCGTTTATAACAGATTAATCATTCAAATATATTTGATTTTTTCTTAATGTCAAGTTGACACAATGAAAAAGTTTTCACCACTTGAATTGCAAGACTTGTTCATTCTTAGCAATGCGCATTTTTTGATGACCAATTAAATATAGAACTTGATTTGCAGCATCAAAAGTGAATTTTTCCTTTTTGCCATTTACTTTTACTTTTTTCGGTGCTTGATCCAAATGAAAGGCCCATTCAAACTGAAAAAACGGCGAAACTGCATAATCCTGGATAGTGGGGCTCAGGACTACTGTATATTGGTTTGGTTTTGAAATCGCCTCGCATCTGAGCATTTTTGCAGCGCCTTTGAGTACAGCATTTTTGGTACTGCCATCATCTTCATACCAAAGAAAAACACTCGTGTCAGCAGCAGCAGGTCGGGCTAAATAACAATGAAGGGTTGCCAATGTATCTGTGTAATGCGCCGTAGAGGAAATGGTATTTATTCTTGGAATAAAAGCCCCGGATTTTGCAAATACAGGAATGTGCTGAAGTGTTTTAGTTGTCGTCACTAACTGATTGGCATCAGGATGCACTAACTTGCCTGTGTGAAAATCAAACCAATTGACCTTTGTTGGCAATTTTGTGTTATAAACATTGTCAGTAGAACTTTTCATTGAGTCCGTGATGGCATGAACAAGTAATGATGGCCCCCACATGTATGAATTGGCCTCGGTAAACGACCAGGTTTCTTCAGGGAATTCCATAAAAATTGGACGCATTAGCGGATGACCAGACGTGCTATTGACAAATGCTAAACTATAGTTATACGGCAAAAGTTGGTATCTCAATTCGATAGCTGCTTTAGCCAATGCCTTGGTTTTGGCATCTTTGAAGATGGCTTCACTTGCGACATCTTCTTGCGCATGTGGTCTAAAAATGGGTTGAAAAACGCCATACTGCAACCAACGTACATAGAGCTCTGGATCATTTTTTGCACCAGCAAAACCGCCCAGGTCAGAATGCATGTAAGCCATGCCTTGCAAGCCCATTTGCATCGTTATTTCCATTTGCGGTTTGAGGCCACCCCAAGTTCGATTGACATCTCCTGACCATGGAATCATACCATAACGCTGTGAACCCGAATAGCCAGCACGCATCAAAATGAAAGGTCTTTCGGTAGGAAATTCTTTTTCGAAACCGGAATAAAGAAGTTTGGCCCAGTCGTGGCCATAAATATTATGTACTTCATCCGCCCATTTATCGCCGTGCTTCAGTTTTGTAGGGTGCACTTCTGGTTCACCGAGGTCACCCCAAAAACCAGCTACACCCATGGCGTGGAGATTCTTGTAGATTTCCCAAAACCAAGCTCGAGCTTCGGGCTTATAAATATCTATGAGCCCTGTATTGCCAAAATAAAAATCGTAGCGATACGGATTGCCCAAAGAATCAGTTCCTAGTAAATTTTTACTCGAGGCCTCTTGCCATTTTTTAGAGGTGGTCAATACAAATGGCTCGGTAATAAGTACGGTTTTGACATTTTGCTTTTTAAAATCGGCAATCATGATTTCCGGATTGGGGAATGAATCGCGATAAAATTCAAAGTTGCCCAGTGTACCTTGTATTTCCTTTCCGAACCAATAAAGGTCAAAAATGATCGCGTCTAAGGGTATTTGCTCGTTTCGGAAACCTTCCACCACTTTTCGTGCCTCGGCCTCGGAATGATAGCCAAAACGACTCGCGAAATTACCAAGCGTCCAACGTGCTGGCAAAGGTTGGTGACCTGTCAAATAGGTCATGTTTTCTGTCAAATTACGCCAATCGTCTGCAGCAATTACCTGATAACGCAAAGGCCCACCAATAACTTCATAAGTAAGTTTGTTGTCTTTTTTTGAATCGAGGTCGAGATAGCCAATTTGCGGATTGTCAAAGTGAATGGCATAACATTGATCAGAAATCACAATTGGCATTGTGAAGTTCATCAGCTCTGAATGCGTTTCATAACCGTAATGCGCGCGATTATACAATTGTAGACGATAGCCCCTGCGATTCATGCCCAAAGAACGCGCGCCTCCACCCATGAGTAGTTCAGTCGCGGTTAGATTGAATTGAATTTGAGGTGTTTCCTTGAGTTGATATCCGTTGGCTTCCGAACTTAACAATTTGCCTTTATACCAATATGAAATTTGAAAAGGCTGTTCTTGGACGCGAACATGAATAGATGCTTCTGATAAAGAAACATCATAATATTTACCTTCCTTGGTCGCATTTTCTTGAATTTTGACACTGTGGTTAAACTTAGATTGCGAAGGAATAACGGCATGAGATGTTTCTTGAAATGTATCAGCCCCTTTTGGAATAAAAGATGTTTCAACTATTTGAATCTTGTTATCAAAGAAAGCAATTTGATATTGACCATCATTTACGTTGAGCACAACAACATCGCTTGTAGTTCCTTTTCCGATTGAGATGAATTGACGATTAGGATTCTGAGCAAATGCTAAAAAACTGACTATTATTCCGAGAAGGGCGCTTGAAAACTTGAACATAATTAATGACTTAATTTAATGATGTAGGAAGTCTTGGCAGGGATTTTTCCAGAGGGCTGTTCAAAATCAAAGCTCTGATTAGTCAGAACATCGAGCCCTTTTTCAAATCCGTGGAGACCTTCTGCAAATCTTGACCACGTAAGTGTTTCTTCTTTATTTGAATTGCTGATGATCACCATGATCACCTCTGCTTCTTTTCCTAATGCTGTAACCGGCTCTAAATAGCGGAAATACACATACACATTATTTTGAGGAACGTACTGTAAAAATTTACCCTCATGGATGGCTTTTTGATTTTTTCGCCAGTTCAAAAGGTTCTTTGTAAATTGAAAGTAGGCCTCCTGATTGGCATCTAAAACCAAACGATCGCGATTACCAAATAAATCTCGTCTGATATCGGCATCACCCACTGCCTTGCTACCGCGCATGCCAATTTCTGATCCGTAATAAATTTGTGGAATTCCTCTTGTGGTGGCAAT
>JBILTD010000105.1:0-6552 GCA_044371695.1 Crocinitomicaceae bacterium
TTTGTAGTTGGTGTGCCAGTAATTATTGAAGACATACAAATAAAGCTTGGAGATGTCTTGATTTTGGCGGGCCCAGACTTTGGCACCGAATTGTTGTTGCTCGTTGATCGGTTGGCCGATTTCGATGAGGTTGCAATCTGGTGTGTAGATGGTGATTTTAAAGCGGGCATCTTCAAGTATGAATTTTTCAGGGACGCAGATGAATTCTTTGTTGGAGCCTGGCAATTGGTCAGAAGGGTAATTCAATAAGGTTTTTTCACCGTAGGAAAGCGTTGGATTTTGCAGGGCAAAGGGTAAGTAAACATGTAGCGCTTCTTTTTCTCTGATGGCTTTTTTATCGATGCTGTAATTGAAAATGAGTTCATTTGCCTCGGGGCCGCTTTCGATGCACAGTGTGGCTTGAAGTTGCTCGTTTGCGAAGGATTGCTTGTTCTTTTTTG
The DNA here is from genome assembly GCA_044371695.1 of Crocinitomicaceae bacterium. Lineage (GTDB taxonomy): Bacteria > Bacteroidota > Bacteroidia > Flavobacteriales_D > Crocinitomicaceae > UBA952. The sequence continues at coordinate 441 of JBILTD010000105.1, forward strand.
ATTCAGTTTGCATGAGTGGCACCGCCTTATTGAGCTGCGGAGCAATACCCAAGCTATAAATGAGCGCACCTAAACCAAGCGTATCTTGGATCAGTAATTCTTGATTTTTATAGGTCAAGGAATGGAGGCCTGGTTGTTTTCCTGACCAGGAATACAAGATATTAGAAAGCGCTTTGGAATCGCGTTTTTGCTCTAAGACAAGCTTATTTTCGAGGCGCTCATATTGCGCCAGAGCGCTATCTAAAAAAGCTTTTTTTATGCGCCATTGTTCGGTGGTAAAATAAGTGTCTGGCGCTGAAATACTGCACCAAGAACCCCAAGTGTGTTCGTGAAATAAAATCAGGTTGCGGTGAATTACCTTAAATGCTTTTTCATGAGCGGCGAATTCGTTTTGTGTTTTGTAATGCGCTTCTAGGTCAATTACTTTTTGAACCAAGCGGCGCATTTGAATTTCTTCTGCGGCTGTTGAATAGGCGCCGTCTTCCCAATAAGGACTGATCTCACCAGTTTTGACGGGCAATACTGACTTATTTTGCGCTAAGAACTTTGTGAACAAGGTGTCTAGGTTGGCAATTACTAATTGTGGCGTGCTGTATTTTTGATTCCATTCATGGACAAAGCGACACAGTGTGGTGTCTACTGGTCCGTTGTCGGCGTTTTTTGTGTAGCGCAATTGCACGATGTCGTAAGGGTAATTTGCCAACTCGAGGGTGTACTGAGAGATGCGTTTTTCCCATTCAAACTGCTGTTGATTCGCTGCAATATTATGAAAGTAAGAATAGCCCTTTCCTGCTGTCCAGACAAGCAACTTTTTTGAGCTATCTGACATTGGATACCACAAGAAGGGCTGATCACCGGTTTCATTGATGACGCCTCCGACACGGTCACCATGATCTGGTAAGTTTTGCACGTAATTGGGCCCCAAAGACAAAAAGGGAAGACCTTGTTTGGTATAGGCTTCAAATGCGGCATAAGCCTGTCCTGGTATATCAGTAACCATGGCATTGGAAATTTTGATGTCAAATTGTTGTTCGAATTGCTTGGCATAGGCCGTGAGCCAACTGAATTCTTCAGGACGCATGAGCCCGGTAAGGACATTCGCATAATTGGAAGAAAGTACCAAATGCCCTCTTTTGACCGCTGCTATAAACTGTTGTTGCTCTTCAGGAGTAGCTTCAGCTAAGAAATTTTCTACCGCCCACAAGGACTCAACATGCCAAATTGGTTGTACTGCTCCTACTCCACCCTTGGCTATCCAGCGCAGGGCAGAGCGAATGTTTTCAGTCTGAATTTTAGCAACTTCTGTTTGCAAATGTGAATAACCGATGTCGTTGTGCGAATGATGGATGATATGAAAACTAAGGTCTTTAATGGGCAACACATCGACCGGTAACTGAAGACTACTTATTTTGGAACCAAGTGAAAACAATTCAACTAAAACTGAATCCTTACCAGTAAATGTTTTTGGGTAGGCCGCGATAGACAAGGCATGATATCCGGGTCTAAGCCTTCGTTGATAACTAAAAAATGGAGAGCTGAGTTGAATGCTATCGGCTCCTTGCGGGATGACGCATTCAAAGTTAAGTGGACGCAGTTGCTCGGCGCGTAAAATTAAATTGCTTGCACTGAGCGTCGTCTTGAAGGCATCTTGGTAAGCAAAAAGCATGAGCCAATCTCTACTTTGAGCTGCTCTACCGACAATTTTAAAACGCGTGTCTTGACCTTTTTTGAATGGTAATTCAAGTTCAAAATAGCCAAATAGGTCTTTATTGATGTCTTTTTCAAGCATTGTAAAGCGGTAATGCCCTTGCGGTGCATAGTTACTTGCCAATTGAAAATTCTGACGCTCTGACCAGCGCTTTTCAGTTTTAAAAGTAAAGAGCAAGCTGTCGTTAAGATAGACGTCAAAAAAACGATCAGCCGCACTGGTTCCACTCGAGAAGCCAATTAAAAAGCGAAATTGCGCAATTCCTTCTATGATCTGTGGTTCTTGCGCTGTAAATGCAATCGGGGATGCACCATCGCAGCGTGTGAGCAAGGCCTGCTTGGCAAAATTTCTAAAGGGCGAAAAATAAACGATGTCTTCTCCGCTGATCTTTTGGGCAAAACCAGCTATTTCTTGCGCCTTAAACGCAGTAGAGCTGATGATCAATAAGAAGAAAAGTAGGTACTTGTTCAAAATAATATGGATTTAGCGACTGAATTACCAAACAACTAAAGTAGTAAATCCTAATTTTGTAAAAAAACTATTCCGATGCGTTTCAACCTTTCAGAAATCAATGAACTGCTGCGCTCCAGACGCACCATTTACCCTGAGCAATTTTCCGAAAGAAAAGTTCACAAAGAACAAATTGAATTACTGCTCAACAACGCACAATGGGCACCCACCCATGGCAACACCCAACCCTGGCGCTTTCATGTCTTTATGGAAGACGGACGTCAAAAACTCAGTACATTTTTAGCTGAAACTTACTTAAAACTCACGCCACCTGAGGCGCAAAACGATGCCAAATTGGCCAAAATGCTCAAAAGGCCCAAGCTTTCCTCGGTTGTGATCGCTATTAGTATGAAAAGACAAGACGCTGAAAAGATTCCTGAAATTGAAGAAATCGAAGCAGTGGCCTGTGCGGTACAAAATTTACATTTGAGTTGTACGGCTTATGGTCTTGGTGGTTTTTGGTCTACACCCAAGCTTATTTACAGCCAAGCAATGAATCAATTTCTTGGATTAGATGTTAAAGATAAATGTTTAGGGCTTTTCTATATCGGCTACCCAGCTATTGAATGGCCTGAAGACCAGCACCGCAGACCTTTAGAATATAATTGTACCTGGATCAACGAATAACGCCCTTTTTCATTACTTTTTTCGTTTCTTTGGACATGCGCTTTTTATTAGCACTTTTTTGCTTCTTTCCAATTTTGATTTGGTCTCAGTCCTTTAACAAACTTGGACAGGCCAATTACTTTGGCTTTCATTACCGCAGCATTTTACCGATGTCCCAGATGCAGTCAGGGCTACAAACTTTTTCCGACAGCGTCTTAGAAGCAAGCATTACACCAAACACAGGCTATACTTTTGGTGGGCTTATACGCTACGGCATCACCGATCTCATTTCTATTGAAACGGGCCTATATTACAACCAACGAAATTTTAATATTACCGCCACCCGACTCGACAGCGCACTTACCGTTGAGCAGCGCCTGCGCTTTGTTCAGTTTGAAATCCCGATTCAAGGCCTGATAGCTATTAAACTCAGTAAGAAACTCTATGCCAATGCTGCTTTAGGCACTACTATATTATACAAACCGAGCAGTGTTGCCACTTACCTTAACCCCTATGACAAGCATGAATTCAGACAAGTTGGCTTGGTAGACATCAATGACAAACTTGGTTTTGATCTTCGGGCTAGTGTCGGTTTTGAATTTCGAGATAAAAAAGCAGGGGTATTCTACCTAGGCGGCACCGCTTTCATTCAGCTACAACCCGCTTTCACCTTGTTATCAAGGTATCAGTTTGTTAATTTTAAGCAAGCAGCTGTTGGGCCGGTTAATGCGTCCGGCTTCGGCCTCGACTTCAAGTATTTTATACCTTATGAGCGCTCAGGCAGGCTCATCTTTCAACAAGGGCCCATTGAGTAATTAACGCTGTCCTAAACGGTGCCCTAAATAAGCCATGGGCAAATAAGCCAAAAGTAAATCAGCTAAAGTAAACCACAGCGGTGTTTCAGGCAACATAATAACCATCATGACACCAGCTGCTAAGAATGCAAAGCCAATTGCCATGGCATGAATCAAACTGCGCTCGATCTTCATTTTACTCACAAAAAATGCCCCAACGAACGTTCCAAATGCATGCGCTAAAAATGGAAACAAAAAATGTTTGGGTTCCATATGGGACATTGCCGCCTTTAGACCCGCTTCAGTGCTAATATCTTGTCCAGCTGGGCCAGCTATGAGTTTATCTCCCAATTGAATGAGTAGACTATTGGTTACGGCACCTAGAATTAAACCGACAATGGAAAGTAAAATGGATTTCATAAGATTCTTTTAGTTCATTACAAATTAAAGAATTTTACCCGAGAACAACTATGGTTCTTGAAGTACGACTTTATATTTTAATTTGGCCTCATTGCGGCTATATGCGTTGTAATGCCACCATTCTGTAGGGAGTTGTCGAAAGCCCTCACTTTGCATTAGCTTTCTGAGTAGTAATCTGTTTGAGAGTTGTTGTGAACTTAGCAAACCTGCTCTGAGAAAGGAGTCTTCGAGGTTTGGATAGGCGATTTTTCGAATGTCGTCAAACCCTGCCCCCATATCGAGTAGTTTTCCGTTAGCATCTTGAATACTGATGTCAACGGCAGCCCCAAAATTGTGTAAACTTCGGTTTTTCGGATTAGAAACAAACTTGGCGCGCTCAACAGGTACAATGCTATCGAGTGCATTCCACATTTTTTGTTGTACCGACACAGGTCTGAGCGCATCAAAAATAAGCAAGTGATAACCCGGATGCTTTTTTTCTAAAGCTTGCTGCACCCTAGACAACCTGAGCGCTACATCTTTTTGCAAGTAGGCTTTATTGATACGGAAATAAAGGCGCTGTTTTAAAAAATTATCTGGTCCCGTATACTTTAAATCAATGAGGATATTGGGATTGACGGCTTGCACATCTACAAGCCCCGATGGTAATTTTATGGTGCTAGCTGCTGGCTGATGGGTTATATTTTGTGCTGGGTTATTTGGCTTTGATAAATCTAAATGGGATTCTTTCTTTTCTAAATTTTCTCCTTCGCTACATGAAAATATGAGCAGTTGAAGCAAAAAAACACCAAAAAAATAACGCAAGCTCAAGCCCATGATCGAGCGAACTTAAGATAGAATGCGCTGCGTTTCAGCTTTAATCCTTTGGCGCAGGCCTTCAGAAACAGGAAACAAAGGCAAACGCATGGTTTCTTGCATCAGGCCTCGTGCTGCAAGGGCCACCTTCACCCCACCGGGATTTCCTTCTTCAAAAAACATTTTTGTAACATTAAATAGATCGTAGTGCGCTGCTTTAGCTAAGGTAAGATCTCCGGACATAGAAGCGTGAACCATTTGAGAAAAACGCTCTGGGAAAGCATTGGCAACTACTGAAATAACGCCGTCTGCACCTGCAGCAATTAATGGCATCGTGAGGTTGTCATCACCAGATAAAACACCAAAACCTGGTTTTCTTTGACGAATGATGTCCATGATTTGCTCCATGTTACCCGAAGCTTCTTTGACAGCCACAACATTTGGCAGTTCGGCTAATTCAAGGGTGGTTTCAACGCTCATGTTGGATCCTGTTCGACCCGGTACGTTGTATAAAATAATCGGAAGATCCGTAAAGGAAGCAAACATTTTGAAATGTGCAACGATTCCTTTCTGAATGGGCTTATTGTAGTAAGGCGATACGGAAAGAATGCCATCTACGCCACTAGGCAAATTAGAAAACAAAGCTTCAAGGCCATGGGTGTTGTTTCCACCAATTCCATAAACGACAGGAAGTTTGCTGTTGTTTTCTTCTAAAACGGTTTCAAGGACACGTCGCTTTTCATCTTGACTTAAAGTTGGTGATTCTCCGGTAGTACCTTGTACGACTAAAAAGTCGGTGCCACCTGCTACTTGTAAAGCAACCAATGCTTTAAGTGCAGTGTAATCAATGCTTCCGTCTTGTAGAAAAGGGGTAACGAGCGCTACGCCTGAGCCTTTAAATGTTTTCATTGTGCAATTCTTTCTAAGGTTTGTTGTATGTAGTCAAGCTGAGCTGCTGGCTCAGACTGTACGGTGTCAATTTGTAAATCAAATTTGGCATTTTGCGCATTGACAAGCACCCTTCGCTTAATACTTGTTTCTTTGAGTAAGGGGTAAATTTTGACATCAAGTGCAGCATTCCAAATCAGGAGATCATATGCTTTTTGAAGCTCAGCTTCAAGCTGAATATCCTTAAGCTTGCCGAAAAATGAAAAATCTGCAGGTGAGTTGTAATAAATTAAGAAATGTGGCGGTAAGTTTTTCTTGTCTAGGTCCTTGGGAATATTGACAATGATAAGGGCGTGTGCAAACTTATTGACTTGCAAAAAATGATCAAGGG
>JBILTD010000106.1:0-6548 GCA_044371695.1 Crocinitomicaceae bacterium
GGCCAAAACAGAAATTCCTGCGAGTGAATCGCGTTGGGGTAGCTTCAACGAGCTCGAGCAGCAGAACAACATCAAATTGAAAGCAATTTTGAATGAGGCAGTTGCCAACCCGGGTGCTAAAGGTTCTCAAAACCAATTATTAGGTGCTTACTATAAATCTTTTACTGACATGCAAAAGCGCGATCAGTTAGGGATTGCACCTTTAAAAGAAGACCTTCAAAAAATTGAAAATCTTCAAAATGCAGCTCAGATCCAAGGCTTATTATCAAGCTTCCACAAAGACGGAATCGGAACACTTTTTGGCTATGGAATTGGTCAAGATCTAAAGAATGTCAACATTAATGTTGCCTACATGGGTCAAGGTGGCATTGGTCTTCCAAACCGCGACTACTACTTTGACGAAAAATACCAAAGTGTCTTAACGGCCTATGAGCAACACATTTCACGATGTTTTGGACTCGCTGGCCTCAGCACTGACCCGCAAATTGCCAAACAAATTTTAGCACTTGAAAAAGCGCTAGCTAGTGCAATGCTCAGACCTTCAGAAATGCGTGAGCCTGAAAAAACCTACAACAAACAATCTTTAGCTGAAGTTGCAAAAAGTTTGGGTAGCAATGTCAATTTTGAAGCTTATCTCAAAGCCATGGGCGCTACACTTCCTGATTCAATTATTGTCAGCAACCCTGCATTTAACACGCAAGTTGCCGAGCTTTTACAATCAGTAGATCTCAAAACCTGGAAAAATTATTTCAGTTGGTGTTTGATCAATCATTATGCTGGGCATTTGAACAGCGCTTTAGTTCAGGCGAATTTTGACTTCTATGAAGGCGTGCTTTCAGGAAAAAAAGAACAGCAACCTATTGATGAACAAGCGATTGAAGCCATTACGAATTTAGAAATTGGCGAATTGCTCGGTAAAGCTTTCGTCGATAAGCACTTTTCAAAAGAAGCCCAAGACCGCGTCAATGAAATGGTAGACAACTTATTGATTGTATACCGCGAGCGCATTGAAAAATTAGACTGGATGACGGACATCACCAAGCAAGAAGCCTTGAAAAAACTCAACTCAATCGGAAGAAAACTAGGCTATCCGTCTAAATGGGAAGACTACTCTATGCTCAACTTTGATGCCGCTCAGTATGTCATGAATGTAAAAGAAATGGCCCGTTACAGCGTCCAAAAGAATTTCTCTGAACTCGGCAAACCAGTAGACAAAGACAAATGGGGCATGCCAGCTCATATGGTCAATGCTTACTACCATCCTTTGCTCAATGAAATTGCTTTCCCAGCGGGTATCATGCAAGCACCATTCTTCGATGAAAAAGCAGAAGATGCTGTCAACTATGGCCGTATCGGGATGGTCATTGGCCACGAATTTACCCATGGCTTTGATGACATGGGTAGTAAATTTGCTGCAGACGGTTCTTTTACTAATTGGTGGACCGAAGAAGACCGTCAGTCTTTTGAAGAAAAGACAAAATTATTAGGCGCTACTTTTGCTGGCTTCTGCCCAATGGACAACCATTGTGTCAACCCTGATTTAACAATGGGCGAAAACATTGCCGACCTCGGTGGTTTGACCATGGCATTTTACGCTTATAAAAGAACTGACGAATATAAAAAACAAGAAATTCGCGAGGGCTTCACACCTGAGCAGCGTTTCTTTATTGCTTATGCGCAGCTTTGGAAAATTAAGTACACGGAAGCAGAAATGAAAAAGCGTTTGGCTACCGACCCACATTCACCAGGAATGTACAGAGTAAATGGTCCACTTAAAAACTGCCCTGAGTTTTTTGAAGCCTTCCAAATTGAAGAAGGACGTGAAATGAGAAACGACGTTAAACGAGTGGCTCGAATTTGGTAAGTAATTCGGCTTGTGACAACTGTTGTTGCAAGCCGCTTTCCATATCTTTTAGGGTAAGTTTACCTTGTTGCCTTTCTTCTTCACCTACCAATATGACAAATCTAGCTTTGCGATCATTGGCATACTTGAGTTGTTTTTGAAGCTTAGCAGCGCTCGGATACAATTCTGCAGCAACGCCCAAGGCACGTAGTTTTTTCAAAAGTTGGAGATGAGCCAGCTCAGTTTCTGGTTCAAAATTGGCAATTAAAATATCCAATGATTTTTCGAGATCAGCAGGGAACAACTGCAACTCTGTAAGGACGTCATAAATACGGTCTGCACCAAAAGAAATGCCTACCCCTGATAAGTTTTTGAGGCCAAAAAGTGCGGTGAGGTCATCGTAGCGTCCGCCTCCACAAATACTGCCCATCTTGACACCTTGTGCTTTGACTTCGAAAATAGCTCCAGTATAGTAATTCAAACCTCGGGCTAGAGTCACATCAAAATTGAGCGTGCCTTTTTCTAGGCCGAGTTGCTCAACTCTGTCCAATACATATTGAAGTTCGTCGAGACCTTTGAGGCCAATTTCACTTGAAGCCAAGAAAGTTCTGAGGTGTTTTATTTTTTCTTGATTGCTTCCTGTTAGTTCAAAAAGCGGCTGAATTTTTTGAAGGGTGAGGTCCGAAAATCCTTTTTCTTTTAATTCTTTGAAAACACCTTCCTCACCTATTTTATCTAATTTATCAATGGCCACTGTGAGCTCAACAATTTGCTGAGCAACATCACATACTTCGGCAATACCCGTTAATATTTTTCTGTTGTTGATTTGTATGTCGAAGCCAGGCAAACGCAGGGCAGTGAGTACTTCGTCAAAAATTTGAATGAATTCAACTTCGTGTAATAGAGAATCAGAACCGACGACATCGGCATCGCATTGAAAAAACTCTTGATAACGACCATGTTGTGGGCGATCTGCGCGCCAAACTGGCTGGATTTGATAACGCTTGAAAGGGAATTGCAATTCGTTTTGGTGCTGGACCACAAAGCGTGCAAATGGCACAGTGAGGTCATAGCGCAGCGCCTTTTCTGCTAATGAATTGGCAAAACGCGGGAGATTATCTTGTGCCAACGCCTCGAGGTCTGCTTTGCGCATTTTTTCTCCTGAGTTCAGGATTCTAAAAATCAAGCGATCCCCTTCTTCGCCATATTTACCCAGCAGCGTACTTGAAAGCTCAAAACTTGGCGTTTCTATTGGTGCAAAACCATAGCGTTTGAAAACCGTTTTGATGGTATCAAAAAGATACGTTCTTTTAGCGACTTCTGAAGGTAAAAAATCTCGAGTTCCTTTTGGGATTGCAGGTTTTTGTGCCATTTTAAAGTGTGGTGTTTTTAAGAAAGAGTTCAAGCAAAATGCCATCGGCGAGGCCTATTTTGGGCACTACGATTTGATCCTGTTCGAGCGCAGTAAGTGCTGCGATATAGATTTCTAGGGCCGGTACAATGACGTCTGCACGATCTGCTTTCAGTTGAAACTGTTCGATGCGTTGGTCTATAGAAAGCGAGGCCAATTGACTATGTAATTGGAGCAAGTCTTTTCTTGAAATTTTATCTTTTTTGTTGGGTAACATTTTGAGCGCACGGTTGATATTGCCTCCAGTTCCGAAAACGAGGTGCGGCTCATTGACTTTTGCATGTGTTTGAATCCAGGTAGTGAACTCAGACCAAATATTTGAATCAATTTTTTGGTTGAGAATACGGAGTGTTCCGAGCTCAAAAGATTTGGACGCACGTCTTTGACCATCTTCAAAAACACTGATTTCTGTACTTCCTCCTCCGACATCAACAACAATGTATTGGGTCTTTTGACCAAGATGCAATAGTTCAAAAGCGGCAAAAATCAGTTTGGCTTCTTCTTCACCTGAGATAACCTCAATTTGCAAACCCGTGGCTTGGTAAATTTCTTTGGCTACTTTTTTATTATTAGAAGCTTCCCGCATCGCAGAAGTTGCTACAGCTCTGAGCTCTGTGACTTGATGAGCACTAGCAAGCAACTGAAAAGCTTGCATGGTCTGAATGAACTGCTTGAGTTTAGTAGCCCCAATTTTTCCTTTGCCAAAGACGTCAGCACCTAATCTTAATGGACTTCTGTAGTAGCCGAGTTTTTGTATTTGCAAGCCCGACTGATTGACCAACACCTCGCCTATCAAAAGACGCGCTGCATTGGTGCCTATATCGATTGCTGCAAATTTCATAAGACAAAATTAAAACAATGAGACTTGCATAGCCTGAAAATATTCATTTTATTTGTTGTGCGCTCATGAAAATCACCCAACAACATCTGTTCAGTACTAAAATTACACCACAGACAGGTCGTCTATTAATAGCCGAACCTTTTCTCAATGAGCTGTATTTTCAGCGTGCGGTTATTTTATTAGTACACCATGACAACGATGAAAGTATGGGCCTTGTACTGAACCACCCTTCAGACACCCACACCCACGAAATTCTCAATGACTTTGATTTTTCCATGCGCATTTATCATGGAGGCCCTGTTGATACCCAAAGTTTATTTTACCTCCACAGCTTTTCTGAGCTTAGCGAGGCAAAACAACTTACTGAAAACTTATTTTTTGGAGGAAACTGGAATGAACTGTTAGTAGCCATGAAAAATGAAAAGCACCCCGAACGCCGTGTCCGCTTCTTTTCTGGTTATGCCGGCTGGGGAGCTCAACAACTACTAGACGAAATGTCAGAACACGCTTGGGTCTGTATTTCAAAATACGATGACGCGACTATTTTGAGTAAGCCCAGTGATACTTTGTGGCACGATTCTTTAACGAGTCAAGGGCCTGAATTGGCAACTTTTGCGCATTTCCCACTGAACATCAGTGACAATTAAGTGTTTTCACCTTGTAATTTCGAGATTTATTCCTAATTTTGCGCCTCCGTATGGAACGGCGTGCCCATTCTACGCCTATTATTATTGTTAAACAGCTTTTTAATCGATGGGGATTAAAAATACAAATTTGAAAGCCACATGGCAAAGAACATTGAAAAGCAGGGAACTGCAGATTTTGATTGGGAAGCGCTCCAATTGGACGGTTACAATCAGGTAGAACGCTCTGAACTCGGAGATCGCTACGAAAAAACCCTCACTTCTATTAACGAAAAAGAAGTGATCCAAGGGACCGTTGCAATGCTCAACAAAAAAGAAGTAATCATTAACATTGGTTACAAATCTGAAGGAGTTGTTGCTGCTAACGAATTTCGTTACAACCCAGATTTAAAAGTTGGAGATGTCGTTGACGTTTACGTTGATTGCTTAGAAGACAAAACTGGACAACTTATCGTTTCTCACCGCACAGCGCGTATGCACAGTGCTTGGATTCGCGTTAACGACGTACTACGTACAGGCGAAATCATTACTGGTTACGTGAAGTGTCGCACTAAAGGTGGTTTAATTGTCGATGTATTCGGAATTGAAGCATTCTTACCAGGTTCACAAATTGATGTGAAGCCTATCCGCGACTACGATATCTATGTTGGTAAAAACATGGAGTTCAAAGTTGTTAAAATCAACGAAGAATTCAGAAACGTTGTCGTTTCACATAAAGCCCTTATCGAAGCTGAACTCGAAGAACAGAAAAAACAAATCATTTCTGGTCTTGAAAAAGGACAGGTTCTTGAAGGTATCGTTAAAAACATCACTTCTTACGGTGTATTCATCGACCTCGGTGGTGTTGACGGACTCATCCACATCACAGACCTTTCTTGGGGCCGCGTAACGCATCCAGAAGAAATGTTAGAATTAGATCAAAAAATCAATGTGGTTATCCTCGACTTCGATGACGACAAAAAACGCATTGCTTTAGGCTTGAAACAACTTCAACCACATCCATGGGATTCACTTGACACGAACCTACAAGTTGGTGACAAAGTAACCGGAAAAGTTGTTGTTATGGCAGACTACGGTGCATTCATCGAAATCGCTGCTGGTGTAGAAGGCCTTATCCACGTTTCAGAAATGAGCTGGTCACAACACTTGCGTTCTGCTCAAGATTTCTTGAAAATCGGAGACAGCGTTGAAGCAGTTGTGCTTACCCTTGACCGCGAAGAGCGCAAAATGTCTTTGGGTATCAAACAATTGATGCCAGATCCATGGAACGATATCGAAATCAAATACGCAGTTGGTACACGTCATTCTGCTAAAGTTCGCAACTTCACTAACTTCGGTGTATTTGTTGAATTAGAAGAAGGTGTTGACGGCTTAATTCACATTTCTGACCTTTCTTGGCAGAAAAAAATCAAGCACCCATCTGAATTCTGTAAAGTTGGTGACGCGATGGAAGTACTCGTACTTGAAATCGACCGCGACAACCGTCGTATTTCTTTAGGTCACAAACAACTTGAAGAAAACCCTTGGGATGTATTTGAAAACACATTTGCTGAAGGATCAGTTCATAGCGGTACAATCATCGACATGAAAGATAAGTCAGGAATTGTTGCGCTTCCTTACGGTGTAGAAGGTATTTGCCCTTCTAAGCACCTTAGAAAAGAAGACGGTTCAAACGCTAAAGTTGAAGAGACACTTGATTTCAAAGTAATCGAATTCAACAAAGACGCGAAGAAAATCGTTCTTTCTCATACACGTTTATTTGAAGAAGGTGAAGATAAACCAACAACTACTTCAAAAGGCGGTAAAAAA
>JBILTD010000107.1:0-6516 GCA_044371695.1 Crocinitomicaceae bacterium
AGTCGTTACACACCAACGCACTTGACGAAGCCATTGCACTACCAACCGATTTTTCAGCAAGAATTGCCCGAAACACGCAAATTTACTTGCAAAGAGAAACAGGCATTACTCAATTTATTGATCCTTATGCGGGCAGTATCGAAATTGAAAAAAGAACGGCAGAACTCATTGATGAAGCATGGGCTTTGATTTCAGAGATTGAAGAACTGGGCGGCATGGCAAAAGCCATTGAAACAGGTCTTCCTAAATTGCGCATTGAAGAAGCTGCCGCCAAAAAACAAGCCCGTATTGATGCTGGAATCGATGTAATCGTTGGTGTCAATCGATTTGAAACGGAAGAAGCATCCGATATTGATATTTTAGAGGTTGACAACACGCAAGTTCGAGAAGCGCAGATTGCCAGACTGCAAACTCTAAAAAATAACCGCGATGCAAAATTAGTTGCTCAACTTTTGGAAGAACTCAAAAACGCGGCCACTAATGAACAAAACTTGTTAGAAATATGCGTGCGTTGTGCACAAGCGCGTTGTACTTTAGGTGAAATTTCTGCTACCTTAGAAGAAGTTTTTGGACGCTATAAAGCAACCATCCAAACCATTAGCGGAGTGTACGCAAAAGAAATTATGCAAGATCAAGATTTTATCAAAGCCAAAGACTTACTCGAAGAATTCAGGTTACTTGAGGGCAGAAGACCGCGTATCATGATTGCCAAAATGGGCCAAGACGGTCATGACCGTGGCGCAAAAATTATTGCCAGTTCTTTTGCAGATCTTGGCTTTGATGTGGATATGGGGCCTCTTTTCCAAACGCCTGAAGAAGCAGCCAAACAAGCCATTGAAAACGATGTGCATGTTTTGGGAGTCTCTTCTTTAGCCGCTGGTCACAAAACGTTAGTGCCCGCCGTTATTGCGGCGCTCAGGCACTTAGGCCGCCCGGATATCATGGTCGTTGCTGGCGGTGTGATTCCAGCCCAAGATTACCCTTATTTATTCGAAGCTGGTGTTTTCGGCATTTACGGACCTGGCACCAAAATTGCATTGGCGGCTCAGGAAATCTTAAATCTTTTGATCAAGAGCCATCAATAAATTTTATTATCTTCGAACACAATTGATCATTTCATGAGAACAACTATGAAAAACTTACTAAAATCCTTATTTGTCCTAAGCGCATTAATAACATTATTTACCACCAGTGCTTTTGGTCAAAAGCCAACGTTAGATATCGTAGCATCAAAGCGTGTTATCACACTCGATGACGAAAAACTTGAAGAAAACACCTCAAGTAAAAAACCTGATGCTGCTAAGGCTAAAGAACTTCAAGAAGCCAAAACCAAAGTTTCACTCAAATCAAATTTTATCAAAAACGGCGTTCAGCAAAAATCTTTAGAATGGGCTATTTCTGGTGTTCAAGGTCAAGATTGGGAAATCACCAAAGGTGACCTCCAAAAAGGAGAGCTAGAGCTTAATTTCAAAAGAGTTGGCAATTACTCTGTTTCATTGATGGTTACTTATGTTGATCCCAATCAAAAGTTGAAAAAAGGACAAGAAGAACCGGATGAATTAGACCTTTCTGTTGACTATGACAACTACATTACTGTTACCAATAACCTCGACGAATTAACTCAGCTTCATGCGGATTCAAACTTTATAAAATTGGTGAAAAGGGCCGGTGATTACTCGGTCAAAGAAAAGTATGCCAATGACCCTACTCCTTACATATTCTTAGCAAAAGGACTATTCGGTGTATATCGTAAACAACTGAAAGACCCTATGATCCAAGATCCGTTGGAAGAAGCTATATCTGCATGTGCAACTGCTATTGAAAGAGATGGCAATGGAGTTTTTGAAATGCCAATTCACAAAATGTGGCTCAATGGAATCCAACAAGAAGTTTTAAATAATGGTGTACGCTTCATTTTGGAAACTGAAGATGACTACCCTACTATTTACCGCAACGATAGTAAAGAAAAAACTGCTGAGACTTTAGGAAGCATGCTAGAAGCTTGTGATTCTTATGCGAGTATTTCAAAAAATCCCATTTCAATCAAGTTTGCCGAAGCTGCTATTCGATATCATAATAAAGATGCTAAAACAGCCAATCTCATTTGGAAAACTGAAGTTCCCAACCTACTAAATATTAAGGACAAAGACTTCGAAAACTGGACACAAGCCGATAAAGACGCTTTGCGTGTAGGCCTTATACTAAGTTCTCAAGCCTTACTTGCGCAAGCAGAAGCTAAAAAAGACACTTCTGCGGCTACAGCTCGCAAAATCATGCAAAAAGCTGAAAAGTGGTTTGAGTACGATAAAGATTGGATTTCCTATTACGAAGTTAAACTCAAAAGATTCGAAGGTCAATAATTCGCACTTATCAATGCTCAAAAGAATCCCCAATTGGCTTAAAAATAAATATGTACTTACGAGTATCATATTTGCCATCTATTTTCTTTTCCTAGACGATTGGGACATCTTTACGTTAGTGCGTCAAAAACGCAAGCTATCTCAGATAGAACAGCAGGACGAACAAATGCACCGGCAACTTAGAGATACCAAAAAGACACTTAGAAAACTACACCGCTTAGACGAACTTGAGGCCTATGCCCGATCAGAGAAGTTCTTTAAGCGAGATGACGAAGAGATTTTTGTAATTACAAAAGAGTAACTTTTCAAATCCGAAATAGAGTTACTTGGTTAGACTTGCACCCGGGTAATAATATTGCAAGATTTGGTCAAATGAATATCCTTTCTTGGCCATCTGCATAGCGCCTTCTTGACATAGCCCAACACCGTGCCCAAAGCCCTTTCCGTAGAGTATCATCTCATTACCAACTACAACGGCGTCAAAAAACGTCGATTTAAGCTTGAATTGCTCGCGTAAATCACGTAGTGGAATGCCATACACCGGATGTAAATAAAATGCCATTCTTTGTTGCTGCACAAAAGATTGAAGCAGGGCAACACTCAATGAATCTTCTAAAGGAAATTTGTACTTATTGACCAAAAAATTGGTCCAATCCTGTAAAGGAATGCTTTTGACCCAAGTGGCCTGTTTGGTATGGATGCAAAATGTATCCTGAAATGTTGTTAATCCGTTGATTTGTTCGTTCCAAATATATTGAGGCTCACAGGTTTGCCCGCCACAATTGGCATGAAAAAAGGTTGGGTAATAATGTGCGTTGGCATCGAGTAAAACGTAGCCTTTGGTATGTTGAACAGCTGTATCAATTAAGGCAGTGCCAGTTCTTTTATTGAGATAAGCCTGACAGTGCACGCGCTCACAAAGTGCAAAATTTTCATTTTGATGCCTGTTTATATTATTGAGTGCATAGGTTCTCGAAATAACCGCTTGCGCCTCATAGTAAGCCAAACGATGCCCTGAACCACCTTCCGAACTCACAACTCCTTCTAAATAGGTTTCGATGTCGAGCACATTGATGAGTTTCAATTCGCCTTTTGAGACAGTAAGTTCGAAATCGCCTTCATATGCTCTCATTTTTGAAGACGGGTTCAAGACCGTCCAATTGCAGAAGTCCTCTTGTTGTTTTTGGCTCAGCAATATTTGACTACCTTGTAAGTATAATTGCCCTTTGGAATAAACCTGTACCAAACCATTGAAAATTCTAAATTGGTAGGTTTCTAAGGCATTCATAACTTTCAATGCACTCAATTCTTGATCTATTTCTTTGCTTTGAAGAAAATAGGCGCCATGACCTACTTGTACTTGCAGTTCTTTGATTTTGGTCCCGGTAAAAATACCGATGCGCACGTTTTTTGCCTCCAATTTATTGAAAAGCAAAAAAACAAACCCAAGAATCGCAATTCTCATCATAGGTACTCGTTCATTGATTTAGCGATCAAATGACTTGGCGCTTCTTGTAAAGTCAATACCGATTTGAGCGCTTGATATTGCTCGAGCTGTGCTGCCCTACCTTGGGTTTGAGGAGCAATCTTATTGAGTTCAAGCGTCATTTGTTCCACTGTACAATCCTCTTGAATGAGTTCGGTTACAACAAGTTTATCTAGGATTAAGTTGACTAAAGAAATAAACTTGATATTGACAATCTTTTTGGCAAGCCAAATTGACAATCCGGAGCTTTTATAACAAACTACCTGAGGAACCTCAAAAAGTGCGGTTTCGAGCGTAGCAGTCCCAGAGGTAACCAGCGCCATATCTGCTCTTTGTAAGGTATCATAAGTATGGCTTTGCGCACAAACTAGTTCTGGGCTTAGCTCAAAAGACTGATAATATGACAAAGGAATGTGTGGCGCACAAACCAAAACAATTTGATGGCTTTTTTCAAAAGCTTTTGAAGCCTGAAGCATGATGGGTAAAATACGCTCAAGTTCTTGTTTTCTTGAACCAGGAAGCAAGGCCAAAACAGGCTTATCTGAATCTTTAGCTACACTTGCACGAGATTGATGTCGCTTGATTTCGTCAAGCAAGGGGTGGCCAAAATATTTTACCGAAACACCAAATTTTGCATAAAAAGCAGGCTCAAAAGGCAAAATACAAAAAAGTTGATCGACGTTTTTCTGAATTTGGTAGACTCTTTTTTGTTTCCAAGCCCAAACCGTTGGTGAAATATAGTACAGCACGCGGATGCCATGATCTTTGGCCCATTTGGCCATGCGCAAGTTAAAGCCCGGGTAATCGACCAAGACAAGTAGGTCGGGTTTTTGTAAAAGCAGCTGGTTTTGAATGGTTTTGAATTGCTTGCGAATCAGTGGCAAATTTTTAAAAACCTCCCAGAAACCCATAAAACTGAGTTCTCGGATATGTTTATCGATTTGCACCCCTTCTGCCTGCAACCTATCACCACCCCAAGCACGAAACGAAATCGTTGGATTCAGTTGCTTCCAAGCAGCTACTAAATTGGCAGCATGCAGATCGCCTGAAGCTTCTCCGCATAATAGATAAACGTTTGGGGCTGTTTTCAATTTTGGTTAAAAAAGGTGTTCAAAATTGACATAAACCATAAAAGGTGCATAAAGCAGCATTCCAAAAACTATGCCTCTAGTATGAAAGTACTTTTCTCTGTTCAAGAAAAAATAAAACCATGCTAAATTCCCGATTAAACCCAAAGAAAGATAACGACTTAAAAAATCTGGGTAACTGAGTGTCTGCTGCCACAAATACTGAAAACTTTGCCCGTAAGATTGTGACAATATAAATACAATGATAGGCAAGCAAAGCAGGGGCGAAAGTGCACCAATGGCCAGGCCCGTAAAGAAAGACTTATTTAGATTTTGCTTCATGTTCCCAAGTTTTTAATGATTGAATTTGTGCGTAGGCAGTGAGGTCAAATTGCGTCGGCACGATGCTGACATAACCCGCTTTTAAAGCGTGTAAATCGGTGTCTGGTCGCTGATCGAGGTCAGAGAATTCACCGGTGAGCCAAAAATAGGTGCGACCATATTGATCTTGTCTTTTTTCAAAACGATCAGCCCAGTAGGCATGTGCTTGCTTAACGACTCTGATACCTTTTATTTGATCAAGTGGAAGATCAGGGATGTTGACATTCAGACAAGTGTTTGGAGCCAAGCCATTTTGAAAGAACAAGGTAAGTACTTGTTCGATATAATATTTAGTAGCGCTGAAATCAGCGTCGGGTGCAAAATTTGCGAGTGAAAAACCAATAGCCGGAATACCTTCCATGGCACCTTCAATAGCGGCAGACATCGTACCCGAATACAATACATTCGTAGATGAATTCTCGCCGTGATTTACGCCAGAAAGAATTAGATCAGGCTTTTTGTGCAGCACTTCATAAATACCTAACTTGACGCAATCTACTGGCGTACCACTGCACGCATAAGCTTCTGAAGGCGCATGTAATTCAGACCTTGTAAGCCGCAGCGGGTCGTGAATGGTGATGGCGTGCCCCATGCCTGACTGCGGTTTGTCGGGTGCTACCACCACTACCTCTCCAAAGCCTTGCGCAACAGCAACCAAAGATGCCAAACCTTTGGCACCTATGCCGTCATCGTTCGTGACTAATATAAGTGGTTTGCTGTCAGATTTCATGAGGTAAAATTAGTCAAATATCGCCTCGAAAATGCTAATTTTGACGCAATGAGTGAGAAAATCAAATGGATAACAGCCAAGCAGCAGTATGCTTTTTGCGCACTTGCCGTCATTCCGGTCAGAACTGAGCCCTCAGATGCCGCAGAGCAGTGTACGCAACTGCTCTTTGGTGAGGCGCTTGAAGTAATCAGCTTGAATATGCCCTGGTTGCATATCAGAACCCTGCACGACGGCTATGAAGGCTACATCGACTTTAAGCAAGTTTTACCTCTTACAGAAAAAGAGTTGCGTCGCTGGCTAGATGTCAAAACTGCTAACACCAAGCAACTGCTAGAAATTCAAGGTCCGTTAGGTACACAGTTACTACCTGGAGGAGTCTTTATCGGAACCGATGCGCGTTTCCAAATTGGCGCATTCAACTACCAGCTTAAGGATGACGCGCAAAATTCCATTTTGGAAGCTTACAATCAACAAACAATTTGGTCATACATT
>JBILTD010000108.1:0-6482 GCA_044371695.1 Crocinitomicaceae bacterium
TTCAGCTTTGCGCAAATCAAAACGCGTTCTGCGAATGACCACCTCGTGGCGGAATTCAACGAATTGCTCGATGAGTTCACGCACATTGAGTAAGCGTGGACGACCGTCAACCAAACAAATGTTGTTCACAGAGAACGACGTTTGTAGTTGGGTGAATTTGTAAAGTTTGTTTAAAACGACATTAGCAATGGCATCGCGCTTGATTTCAAACACAATGCGCATTCCGTTACGGTCAGATTCATCGCGGAGGTCAGAGATGCCTTCGATTTTTTTGTCGTTGACCAACTCGGCGATCTTTTTGATCATTTCGGCCTTGTTGACCTGATAAGGAATTTCAGTAACGATGATTTGCTCGCGGCCGTTTTCTTCTTCGATTTCGGCCTTACCGCGAATCACGACGCGTCCGCGCCCAGTAAGTAGGGCATCGCGAACACCTTCGTAACCATAAATAATACCACCTGTTGGGAAATCTGGTGCCTTGATGAATTGCAATAATTCTTCAGCGGTGATTTCTTTGTTGTCAATGTAAGCGATGGTGCCGTCTACGACTTCAGTGAGGTTGTGTGGCGCCATATTGGTAGCCATACCTACTGCAATACCAGCAGCTCCGTTCACCAGAAGGTTAGGGATTTTTGTAGGAAGTACGGTTGGTTCTTCTAAAGAGTCGTCGAAGTTAGGACGGAAGTCTACGGTTTCTTTTTCAAGATCGTCGAGCATTTCTTCGGCAATCTTGCGCAGTCTGGCCTCGGTATAACGCATTGCAGCAGGGCTATCGCCGTCTACTGAACCGAAGTTACCTTGCCCATCGACTAATGGATAGCGCAAAGACCAAGGTTGTGCCATACGCACCATGGTGTCGTAAACAGAGCTATCACCGTGTGGGTGATACTTACCGAGTACTTCACCGACAATTCTAGCCGACTTCTTGTAAGGTCTGTTTGAATAGACGCCGAGGTCTTGCATACCGTAGAGCACCCTGCGGTGAACTGGTTTGAAGCCATCCCGAACATCTGGGAGTGCACGTGAGACAATGACAGACATCGAATAATCGATGTATGCTGATTTCATTTCGTCTTCAATGTTGATCTGAATGATTTTTTCGCCTTCAGCCATATTATTGCGTTAGTCTATGCGTTAGTTAATTAGATTTCCAAAATTAATAAAATGCAGTCCCTTAACGTTTCCCCTCGCTATTTTTTACTAACAAAATGCAAGTATAAATTGTGGATAAAAGCGAAGGTCGAGAACAGATAAAAGTTATATTTGTAACAACGATTAAACGCCCATGGAAGCTAAATTCTCTCCACGTGTCAAAGACATGATTAGTTACAGCCGCGACGAAGCTGTCCGTCTCTCCAATGAATTTGTCGGAGCTGAGCATTTACTGCTTGGTTTGATCAAACTCAATGAAGGAACAGCTGTTAAAATTCTCAATGAATTCAATGTCGATCTAGCACAGCTTAAGGCCGAGCTAGAAAGAATGCTTGAAAAAACAGCTGTCAATCATTTAGTGAGCACTAATATTCCGTTGCTCAAGCAAGCTGAAAACATCATTAAGCAATCGTACCTAGAGGCCAAAGAATTCAAACAAAACATCATTGGCACCGAGCACTTGTTGCTCACTATTTTACGTTATGAAGACAGCGTTGCCTGTCAAGTTTTAAACAAATATGGGGTGCTCTATGACAGCGCCCGTGAAGAATACGAACTTATGCTACAAGACAAACAACCACCACGTGCCGAATTTCCTAATTCTGGCAATGAAGAAGAAGAAAATTTTGGCGCTGCTCAGCGCAAAAGCGCAGACCCAAAATCCAAAACACCTGTTTTAGATAACTTTGGACGTGACCTCACCAAAATGGCCGAGCTCGGTCGTCTTGACCCTATTGTAGGCCGCGAGAAAGAAATTGAGCGTGTGAGTCAGATTTTATCGCGCAGAAAGAAAAACAACCCCATTCTTATCGGTGAACCCGGAGTAGGGAAGTCGGCCATCGCGGAAGGTTTGGCTTTGCGCATCGTTCAGCGCAAGGTATCCAGAATTTTGTTCAACAAACGCATCGTTTCTCTGGACCTCGCTTCATTAGTAGCAGGTACCAAGTACCGTGGTCAGTTTGAAGAGCGCATGAAAGCAGTGATGCAAGAAATTGAAAAAAATCCAGACATCATTTTATTCATTGATGAAATTCATACCATTATTGGTGCGGGTGGAGCCAGTGGTTCTCTAGATGCATCCAATATGTTCAAGCCAGCTTTGGCGCGCGGAGAAATGCAAGCCATAGGGGCCACAACCCTCGATGAATACCGCCAATACATTGAAAAAGACGGCGCATTAGAAAGACGTTTTCAAAAAGTCATCATTGAGCCAACCACCATTGATGAAACCGTTCAAATTTTGCACAATATCAAAGAGCGCTACGAAGATCACCACAGCGTTCGCTACACCGACGAAGCTATCTCAGCTTGTGTGAAGCTTACTGAGCGCTACATCACAGATCGTCATTTGCCAGACAAGGCCATTGATGCACTTGACGAAGTGGGTTCGCGGGTGCACATTACCAATATTCATGTGCCCAAAGAAATTACAGATATCGAAGGGCAAATTGAAGGTCTCAAGTCTCAAAAAGCAGAAGTTATTCGCTCGCAGCAATACGAAAAAGCTGCTGAGCTACGCGACGCCGAGCGGAAACTCCAAGAGCAGTTAGAGACCGCCAAAACTAAATGGGAAGAAGACTCCAAGAACAACCGTGTTACTGTCACAGAAGAAAATGTGGCCGAGGTGGTTTCCATGATGAGTGGTATTCCGGTTACCAAAGTTTCTGAATCTGAACTCGGTAAATTGGTTAAAATGGCCGAAACCATTCGTGGAAAAGTCATTGGTCAAGACGACGCCGTTGAAAAAGTAGTGCGCGCCATTCAACGCAATCGAGCCGGGCTCAAAGATCCTAATAAGCCAATCGGTTCGTTCTTCTTTTTAGGCCCAACGGGTGTAGGTAAAACACAACTCGCCAAAATTTTAGCTAAAAATCTCTTCGATTCTGAAGATGCATTGATCCGCATTGATATGTCTGAATACATGGAGAAATTCTCTATTTCTAGACTGGTCGGAGCGCCTCCAGGATACGTAGGTTACGAAGAAGGTGGGCAGCTTACTGAAAAAGTGCGCCGCAAGCCCTATGCAATCATTTTACTAGATGAAATTGAAAAAGCACACCCAGATGTTTTCAATTTATTATTACAAGTCCTAGACGACGGCCACATGACCGACGGTTTGGGTCGTAAAATTGATTTCAAAAACACCATCTTGATCATGACCTCCAACATCGGAGCCCGCCAACTTGCCGATTTTGGCACAGGCGTTGGTTTTGGGACAAAAGCCAAAGAAGAGGCCCAAGAGCAAAACGCTTTGTCTGTGGTGCAAAATGCCCTCAGAAAAGCGTTTTCACCAGAGTTCTTGAACCGGGTTGATGACATGATCATGTTCAAATCCTTGAAGCGCGAAGACATTCACCGCATCATTGACATCGAGCTTGAAAAACTCTTGTTGCGCATCGGAAACTTAGGCTACCACGTTTCTTGCACAGATGCCGCTAAAGATTTCATCGTCGACAAAGGCTATGATGAAAAATTCGGAGCGCGTCCGCTTAAAAGAGCGATTCAAAAATACATCGAAGATCCACTAGCCGAAGAAATCATCAATGCCAACTTACAAGAAGGTGATACCATTGCGCTAGATTACACAGCAGGCAAGGAAATCCTAGATTTACACATCAAAAAAGCAAAAGCTTCCAAAGCCAAAGGTGAATCCTCTGCAGAATAACTGAAGTGCCAACTGTCGATTTAGAAACAGAACTACTAAAGCGTGCTAAAGCCCCAAATTTTGTGGCTTGGCACGCTTTTTTTCTAGAGCAGCCTCAGTACATCCCTGAATTGGTAAAGCTGGCACTTAGCAATAAAAAACACCCAGTGCCTGCCTATAGTGCTTGGTTGTTGGTGCATATTGCGAAGGCCAGAGCTTCGCTTTTGTCACCTTTTCAAGATCAACTAACAGAAGGGTTATTGCTCACCAATAATCACAGCATCCAAAGGTCTATTTTGGTAGTTTTACTAGAGTTGCCCCTAAAAAGAAAATTCAAAGGTGAATTGCTAGATTGCTGTTTTCGGATCTTTTCAGATCAAGACAAAGAAGTAGCCAATAGGGTGTATGCGCTGCATCACCTCAAAAGATTTCTTCGCGAATACCCTGAAATTGATCAAGAAGTTAAGGCCATCATAGAAATGATTGAAGCGCAGCCCATGAAGCCTGCTTTAAAAGTAGGGATCAGGAATTATTTGAAATAACTAGGTTACAATTTGAAGAAAGTAGATTTCGTCATAGAAGAATTGAAAGTCGAATCGAACTCAAACAATTTTCAAATTAATGCTTTACGACAACCTCTTCGTACGGAACCCTGACGCGTTCACCCCAGATACCTGCTTCAGTTGCCTTCCCAACCACGATTACCATATTGATGTGCGTTCTTCTTGGAAGTTTGAGAAAGCGTTTCAAGCGTTTCTCATCAAAGCCTTCAAGCGGGCAAGTATGAAAACCTTCAGCGGCGATAGAAAGCATGAAGGTCTGAGCAGCCAATGCACAAGATTTTTGTGTAACGACCTTTACTGCTGAAGCGCCACCCGTTCTGTAGAAAGGTCTGAAAAGCCCGCCAAAGAAACTAACACTTAAGCGTACAGCGGCTAAAATGCGCAAGGGGTCGGCTGCGTATAGCAAAGGCATCACTTTGCCATAATATTGCAGCATCATTTTTTGAGCTTTTGTGGGTTCTCCGTTGATTTCTTTTTGAACCTGTGCTAAATGCCACTGTTGACGCGCTTTCCATTTGTCTGGGCGCGCTACAAAAACCACCATTTGTTTGGCTGTTTTCGCTGCAGACTGATTGAGGCAAATGGGCACCATTGTTTGCAAAGCATCGGGGCTCGATATCCAATGGAATTCCCAGAGTTGCATGTTGCTTGAATTTGGAGATAATATGGTGCGGTGTAAGCTCCTTTCAATCACCTCATTGGGTACATTGATTTCTGGGTCAAATTTGCGATTACTTCTTCTAAACTGAACGATTTGTTCAAAGATCTCTTGTTGTTGCATTTGTTTTGAGCTTGAAATGGATTAATCTTTAGCAATAGGAGTGAGGGTATAGCCTTGGGCTCTCAGCAGTGCAATTACGCCCTCCGGGCCACCAAGATGTCCGGCACCAACAGCAAAGAAGGTGCTTTCTTTTTGCATCTGAGCACCCATGGGTGCAATCCAGCTGCGGTTGCGTGATAACAACAATAATTCATTGAATTCCGGATAGTCGTCGGTTTCTTCAGTCATCAGTTTACCGAGTTGTTCGAGGTCTTCTTTGAGGTAACAAGCCAAAAGCGTATCGTAAGATTTCATGCTGCTTAGGTAATCTTCCTTCAGCATCCCAACTTGTGTTGACATGGGTAGTTTTTCAAATAAAGACAATTGAAAATCGATGGTTTCTAAACCCATTGTTTTTTTATGTTGTTTTTTGGCCATTTTATTGAATTCCATTTCATAGGAAGCCATATTGGTCATGCTTTCTTGAACCATCAGGCTCGAGAAAAACATGGGTTGTAGTCGGCTACTGCGCTCAAATTTGCTTTCGCTCCATTTTAAACTATCCATACAGTACATTTTGAGCCGAATGTAATCTTGTGGCTCCATGAGGTCTTTGAGTGTTTTGCCATCGGCGATAACAGCTCTTTGGGCCATGGCGATTTTCTCGCTTGCACTCATGTTGAGGTCTACTTCCATGGCAAGTGTGCTACAAGTTTTAAAAGCGCGCTCTAGGCTTTTCGGGATTTCAAATTGTTCTTTTGGTAAGATATGGATGGTTCCATATAAATAAGAAGGCTGTGCGAGGTCTTTGCCAGAAATCATGTAAAACAATTGTGCTTTGGCAAAAAGCGGTAGTAAAAAGGTAAATAATAAGTACTTTTTCATAAAGAATTTTTGGATTTAGGTTGATCAATTAAAAAGTCTCCTTCTCAATTAAATAGCGTTGTAAAATTAAACATTCAAACGGCATCTGCTTCAATATCTGCATTTTTGACACAATTTGACAGCTGAAAACTGCCAGCTTGTCTTATACTCAGACTTGGCCTTATCTTTGCAAAGTACAGACCAAAGTAAAATAGAGTCATTATGTCAGTTGAAAACGAAGCACACGAAGAATTAAATCAAGAAGCGCAAGAAAACCAAACGCAAGAGAATGAAGCTCAAGATAGCCACGAACAAGAGCAACAAGAAGCTGCGTCTGAGGCCAACTCCGATGAATTCCGCGACAAATTTGTGCGCCTTTATGCCGAGTTCGAGAATTACCGTCGCCGAACCAATCAAGAGCGCCTCGATCTCATTGCTTCTGCTAACGCTGGTTTACTAAAGGATATGTTGTCAGTTCTAGACGATTTTGATAGAGCGG
>JBILTD010000109.1:0-6480 GCA_044371695.1 Crocinitomicaceae bacterium
TAGATTAAGAAACTCCCAATTTTCTTCGGTGGGAAAATGACGTTTGTACTGGATATTACTGAATAATATTGATTGAGCTGAAAAATGGTGGCTAGTTAAAATGAGTAACAAAGCACAAAGTAAAGTCTTCATATGGGCTTATTTAATTACAATCCTTCAAAAATAGAGCACTTTAGTACGAGAACATAACTTGATTTCACAAACACAACTTTAGTAGTTGCGATTTTTACAAGTCTTGAAAGATCACTGTTTCATTTGTAAATGCGGTGCATCAAAAACACATGTGGAAAGCTAAGGGCTGAAAGAAAAATAAAGGCCTGTCCCCAATTTACAGGAATGTCAAAATAATATAAAACACATAGGATCAAAAAGCTTCCAATTGTAAAAGGCAAAGCATGAATCCAGAGACTCATATTAGTCATTCCAAGGCTTGATTTCAGTTGCTTCCAGCCGTTTATACTATGCTGAAAGATAAAATATAAGCCAAATGCAGCCAGCAAAGGAAGTTGTGCAGCAATAAAAAGTAAGATGAGTGAGCAAAAAACACTTTTCAAGGGAAAGCGCCATAAAAAGAGTAAGCCAACCATTACTTCAAAATATATCAACGCAAAGCTATTAGTGTTCATGGCAGCAATTAAGCCCTTTGGCAATATTACTTTCATGCTTTTAAGCATGGCTCCTAACTCAGTAAAATGAGAAAACAAAAGTGTCAGAAGTACATATAAACCCCAAATAAAAATTGCAGGCCACTTGACTGTTGGTATCCATAATTTGAGGTCAGCTTCACCAAAATGCCATGCGGAATAAGTGAGAAATAAAAACAAGGCTAAGGGTGCAGACACTGACCATGAAAAATACATGGCTGTACCTAAAAACAAGTACTTTAAAATATAAAAGAATAGCTTTGCTAAACTCGGTTCTTTCAAGATATGTAGGTGATCAAGCGCCCCATGAGGAATGCCCACCAACAACAAGCCTAGTATCCAGAATGGTACAAACCATTCCAAAATCCCAAATTTATAAAGAATCAAAAGCAGTACACCTGTGCCCAAGGCCAGGGCACTCGGACGTAAAAGCGCTTTCAAACTGCGCCATGCAAAACGAAGTGCCGCTGCTAAAAAAAGAAGTATTGGAAGACTCGACATCAGTTTAACTTCTTGCCAAACATTCGTTTCTTCATCTAAAAATGCCATTACGTCTATCGCCTTATTTCTGGCAAATAAACGACCAAATATTTCTTTACCAATATGAGGTTTGCGATGTAATATTTCGAGTAACAAACGGTCATAAAACGCAAATCGTGAACCGGCTTTTTTTCGTTGAAAAGTCTTATTAAGTACTAGAGAATCTGCAATCTGATTTACATCTCGCAAATTTCTGACAAAAGAATAGCCAGTACTTGGCTTTAATTTGCCGGCATTTGCTCCAGTTGGCAGCACATTTGAATGCACTTGTGGCAAATCAAAATTTGCCGCACACATCGGTATACAACCTTGTTCAGTTTCAAGAATTTCATAGGTGGTTTGATGAGGTGCCAAATAAGTATCTAGTAATGCTGTAGCATTAGTTTGACAAAGTTTATCCGTGCTAAATCGAGTAGGTTCAAGGAGCGCAGTGTATGCATCAAATGGCAAAACATACATAAACTGAGTTTGCCCTTGCTGCTCTATAATGAAATCCATCATTGTAAAGGTAGATGGGTCAAAAATCGGATCTTTAGTACGTATCAACCAGCCAAAAAAACTCTGATGAAGCAATTCTTGATCCTTAGCCAAAGCTTCCCAATGAGGTGGTCTTGAGTCATATACATGTTTTGCCAAGTGTTGTGGCTCTCCTTTAAAGTCCTCATGACGCCAGGTTGCACCTATTTCCATGAGTAAATTTTGGACATGTTCAAAAAGCACCTCTGCACGCAGATAATAGTACTTTTTATCATTTAATGCTTGTGCTGGCTGCCCATTGCAACTGACTCTATCCCAACTATGACTAATTAATTTTTCAAGCCCTACCTGTTTTAATTCTTCAGGGCTCAGCCAAAAGCAAAAAGTGCGGTCATTGCGCACTTTCTGAGCTGGTTCAAGCACTAAAATCTGAGCAGAATTTAACAAGCCACGCTTGTGCAAAGCCATTACTAGTAATGAATTGGCACAGCCCATGCCTAAAAAGGCATAATCAAAAGCTTGGTTTTCAGGCAGCACGTAGTAGGTTTAGGTTAGTAATATAACCCTATTCCGAATAAAAAGTTTGATTTCCAATAAATTACAAAGTTATTCTAATACACTTTTGAACTTATTTAATGAATAAAACGCTGCCTCACTCACAAATAATTCTGCTAATTTCCTACCTTAGTAACAAATCTAAACTATGAAAAAAATTGTTTTTATTTCCATTTTAATGGCCTCCTTGCAGGCCCTAGCACAAATTCCTTCGTATGTGCCGGTTTATGGACTTCTTTCTTACTTTCCACTTGACGGAAATGGCAACGATGCAAATAGCAACGCAAATAGTTTGACAAACTATGGTGCTGTTCCGACTACCGATCGATTTAATAATGCAAACGCTGCATTTAGCTTTAATGGAAGTACCCAATACTTGATTAACAATACACCAAACTTCATTTTCAATCCAAATTCAACATTTACAGTTTCTTTATGGCATAACAGAAATACAAGTTCTGTTGTAGGGATTCCGATCATGCATGCCACAAATGCAGCAAACAATTTTATTTGGATTTTTCAGACAGGAGCTACAAATATGCAGTTTGGCACCAATAAACAACAAGCTGCATGGTTCTGGGCTCAAAGCACAAGTACCACCAATGTTTGGACACATATTGTCATGGTTTATAATGCTGGGGTAATGACGCTATATAAAGATAATGTGTTGGTTGCTACCACTAATTTCACGCATACTGGCGTCACAAGTACGACGCTTCCACTTTATATCGGCCGAGGAATTGGAGGCAATTACTTCAGTGGAAAAATAGATGACATTGGTATTTGGAACCGTTGCTTGACAACCTGTGAAATTAATGACTTATTTACTGCTTCAAATTCTCTTACAACTGTCAGCGCTGGGCCAAATTTATATGCTTGTAATGGCGGGACAGTTACGCTGAATGGTACTGGTGCTAATACCTATATTTGGTCGCCAAACATTCAGAACGGGACAACATTTACACCAAGTATCAATCAAACCTATACGCTAACTGGTATCAATGCCAATGGCTGTTCTGCCTGGGACCAAACAGATGTTTTGCTGCAACAATTTAGTATCGATGCTGGTGCAAATCAAAGTGTTTGTCAAGGAAGTAGTATTACGCTGTCTGCAACCGGAGCCAGTTCCTATACCTGGAATAACAATGTGATCAATGGTCAATCTTTTGTGCCGAGCCAAGGCGGCTATTATACTGCCACTGCAATGAGTCCAGAGGGTTGCATCGCCAAGGATTCGCTGTTAATTACACTCAATCCGTTGCCAATTGTCAATGCTGGTAACGACACCGTGGTGTGTGGAGGAGCTACTATATTACTTAATGCAACTGGTGCTCAAAATTATACCTGGAATAATGGTGTCGCCAATGGTCAAAGCTTTCAAGTAAACGCTACGAGTACTTTTGTTGTTAGTGGAACATCAGCCGCAGGTTGTACTGCACAAGATAGCTTAGAGGTCATCGTCAACGCGATTCCCAATATCAATGCTGGACAAGATATTTACACCTGTCAAGGGCAAGCTGTCACGCTCAATGCAGTAGGCGGAATCAATTTACAATGGAATAACGGTGTCCAAGATGGGATTCCATTTGTGCCCGTTTCAAACGGAACCTACATCGTTACTGGAATGAGTAACGATGGATGCTATGGAAGCGATACATTGGTCCTTAACTACGGCAATTTACCAGATTTAAATGCAGGCCCAGATCAAAATATCTGCTTTGGACAAGAAGTCACGTTAACGGGCGCTGGGGGTATTTTTATGTACTGGAATAATGGCGTGGCCGATGGCATTCCGTTTGTGCCGCAAACCAGTAATAATTATGTATTGACTGGTGCGAGCCCAGAAGGTTGTGTTGGCACCGATACCGTTTGGGTATATGTGAATGATGCAAGTAGCGCTACTGTTACTGTAAGTGCCATAGACAGTTACACAGTTAACGGACAAACTTATACGGCTTCCGGAACGTACACGCAAGTCTTGACAAATGCTGCTGGTTGCGATTCTTTGCTCACAATCAACCTTACACTAGATTTCACAGGTATAGCAAACCTTGACAATCAGGAGTTTTTAGTATTCCCAAATCCGGCGAATGAGGTTGTTAATATTCAAATTTCACCGAGTTTAATTGGCGAAGAGCTGAAGATTTTGAAAACTGATGGAAGTTTAATCGCAAATGAACAAATGAATGAAGTCATCAAAACTATTGAAATCCAAAACCTCCCAGGAGGCCTATATTTCATTCAAATTGGTGACAACAAACAAAGATTTGTGATTATTGGGAATGATTAAAGAATAGAAATTTCAAGGCGCGTTCATTGGCCTTTTTCAAAAATCTACTTACTCTATCCTCAAGATATAATTGTTCTTCTTGCCTTTGCCAAGCAGGACGTAGCGGTCATTGATTAAATCTTGGGTGCTCAGGATGTAGTCTTCAGCAACTTTTTCTTTGTTGACTGAAATAGCATTTGCCTTGAGCTCGCGACGCGCTTCACCATTCGAACTTAAAAAGCCTGTTTTGGCAGCTAAAGCTTCAACGATGCTTAAGCCGTTTTGAAAGTCTGAAATACTGACACTGGCTTGTGGGACGCCTTCAAAAACGGAAAAGAAATCTTTCTCTGATAAAGAACGAAGATCATCAGCTGTTGACTTCCCGAATAAAATATTACTTGCGGCAATGGCTGTTTGGAGCGCTGCTGCACCATGAACACGCGTGGTGATATCTTCTGCTATTGCTTTTTGTAAAACTCTGAGATGCGGCGCCTCAGCGTGTTGGGCTTCAAGTGCTTCGATCTCGTCTTTAGACTTGAGCGTAAAAATGCGGATATAATTTGCAGCATCTGTATCAGAGGCATTGAGCCAAAACTGATAAAAGGCATAAGGGCTCGTCTTTTCTGGATCAAGCCAAACTGAACCGCTTTCTGTTTTACCAAACTTAGTGCCGTCTGCTTTTTTGATAAGTGGTGTAGTAACAGCGTAGGCCTCTCCACCCGCTTTGCGACGAATGAGCTCTGTGCCTGTTACAATATTTCCCCATTGATCTGAGCCACCAAGTTGTAAGATACAATTGTGGTGCTGATTGAGGTAGTAGAAGTCATAACCCTGTACCAATTGATACGAGAATTCAGTAAAAGACATGCCGGTTTCAAGACGTTTTTTAACAGAATCTTTGGCCATCATGTAATTGACACTGATGTGCTTACCAACGTCTCTGATGAAATCTAAAAACGACATTTTCTCAAACCAGTCGTAGTTATTGACCATTTCAGCGGCATTTGACCCAGAGTTGAAATCGAGAAAGGCCTCAAGCTGCTTTTTGACACAAGCTACGTTATGTTGCAGCGTTTCAGCATCTAACAAATTGCGCTCTTGGCTTTTGCCAGATGGGTCACCAACCATTCCGGTTGCGCCACCTACCAAAGCATAAGGCTTGTGCCCAGCACGCTGAAAATGAACAAGCGTCATGATCTGAACTAAATGACCTACGTGAAGAGAGTCAGCCGTCGGGTCAAAACCAATATAACCTGCAGAAACTTGTTTTAAAAGTGCTTCTTCGGTTCCGGGCATGATGTCGTGGATCATTCCACGCCACTTGAGTTCTTCAATAAAGTTTGTAGGCATTTTATTTTGTTAATTCTTTGAATACTTCTTCGAGCGTTTTTTGTTCGATGCGCATAGCGAGTACTAACCAACCCTGTTTTTGGGCAAACATGGCGACTTCTTTGCGGAGGTCTTCAGTAGCGCTGGTTCCGAGTAACCAACCACCTTCTAGGGATTCTACTTGCTGCACACCTGGTATTTTTGAAAGCTGCGCTTTACTCACTACGGTGTCAAATTCGACATAAACAGTTTGATGCTCGATTTCTTGTTGGAGAGCGCTGGCTTTGTCATCAGCGACAATTTGGCCTTTAGAAATGATGATCACACGGTCACAGATCGCCTCTACCTCTTGCATGATGTGCGTGGAGAGTAGCACTGTTTTTTCTTTACCAATATTGCGAATGAGTTCGCGAATTTCTACGAGCTGATTAGGGTCAAGACCTGTGGTAGGTTCGTCGAGGATCAAGACTTCAGGATCATGGATGATGGCCTGAGCCAAACCAACACGCTGGCGATAGCCTTTTGAAAGCATCCCAATTTTTTTGTGCTGCTCTACCTCAAGACCTACAGCTGTGATCATTTCTGAAACGCGTGCTTTGAGGTTTTTAATTTTGTAAATGCGGCCAACAAATTCTAAGTATTCACGGACATACATGTCTGTGTACA
>JBILTD010000110.1:0-6476 GCA_044371695.1 Crocinitomicaceae bacterium
AGATGCGCATACGCTTTATGGCTTTGCGACCAAA
Source organism: Crocinitomicaceae bacterium (assembly GCA_044371695.1). Taxonomy (GTDB): domain Bacteria; phylum Bacteroidota; class Bacteroidia; order Flavobacteriales_D; family Crocinitomicaceae; genus UBA952. Next base: position 35 of record JBILTD010000110.1, read on the forward strand.
GAGGAGCGCGAGATGTTTACACACCTCATTAGTGTTTCGGGAATTGGCCCCAACACAGCCATCATCATGCTCTCTTCCATGACACCTGATGAAATCGCAGAAGCTATCCTCACTGAAGATGTCGCTCGCATTCAAAAAGTGAAAGGAATAGGTCTGAAAACAGCGCAGCGCGTCATCATTGACTTAAAAGGAAAAGTTTCCAAAATGGAACTGGGCACCGAGAATATTTTCAGTTCAAACAATAGAAATCGATTTGATGCGTTAAATGCTCTGGTTTCGCTCGGTTTTGATAAAAAATCAGCCGAGAAGGTATTGGATAAACTTGATACCGGAACTCAAACCGTTGAAGAATTAATTAAGGAAGCCCTAAGACTACTATAACCGTGCAGTTAAAAAAATGGTATCAAACTCTGTTGTTCAGCTTTGCTCTTATTCTAGGGCTCAGTGGGTTTACCAACATTTACGCACAAACGCCTACACTTCCTTTCCCGATTACCAACCCACTCAATCCTTTTCAAAACCTACCTCAAAGTTTTGACCTCGGCGACCCCACTAAACTGAATCAAACTATTGTTTACGACCCTGAAACCGGAACTTTTGTATTCCGCGATATCATGGGTAAAGACACCTATTTTAGGGCCCCGCAAGCTATGACGCTTGAGGAATATTTGGCCTATGAAGAAAAAAAGAGTTTTTCTTTAGACTGGAAAGAAATTGTAGCTGAAGAAACCGCTGAGAACAGAACTTTTGAACTACCGATAAAAATTGGTTCAAAGGCCTTTAAAAGTTTTTTTGGCTCGGATGAAATTACCATTACGCCGGGTGGTAACCTCGAATTATCTCTCGGTATCAATCATTCGCGCGTTGACAACCCTATACTTCCGATGCGTCAAAGAAACATCACGCGCTTTGACTTCAATCAAAATATCAATATGGACATCACGGGCCAAATTGGTACCAACATGAAGGTAAGCATGAAGTATAACACACGTGCAAACTTTGATTTCGAAAATATTTCCAAGCTCGAGCGCACCGGTAAAGAGGATGACATCTTACAAAAAATTGCCCTTGGTCAAGTAAGTCTTGAGCTGCCTACCACACTCATCCCAAGTTCTCAGACCTTATTTGGTTTAAAAACACAACTTAAATTTGGTCGTTCAACGGTAGACTTAATAATGGCGCAATCAAAAGGAAAGCGCACTGAAATCAATGTCACAGGCAAGGCACAAGTTCAGAAGTTTGAAATTACCGCAGACAACTATGAAGCCAACCGCCACTACTTTTTAAACCTTTACCACCAGCAGCACTACGACACCGCGATGTCAACACTACCTGTTGTAAATTCTACTACCTACATCACGCGTATTGAAGTTTGGGTAACCAACAGAAGTAGCATCACTGAAAACACGAGAAACATTGTTGCCTTCTCGGATCTTGGTGAATCTAAACCTGAAAACTGTCAAGGAAATCCAGGTAACTATGCTATCCAAGAAATTCCAGACAACGAAGCCAATGGTCTTTACGAATGGGCTTCAAATCAACCGCTTATTCGCGGTTTTTCCAATGCCGTTATTGCCCTAAGTTCTCAGGTAAATGCTCCGGGTCCTTTTAATCAAGCCGTAGATTACGAAAAAGTAGAAAATGCACGTAAGCTCAATGAAAATGAATTCACTTACAATGCGCTTTTAGGATACATTTCATTAAATACCGCGCTTAATAACGACGAAGTACTCGCAGTTGCCTACGAATACACTTACCGTGGTCAAACCTACCAAATTGGTGAGTTTTCTACAGACGGGACTAACGGTCAAGAAGCGCTCGTTTTGAAACTAATAAAGCCAACCATCACGAACCCTAAAAATAAAATTTGGGACCTCATGATGAAGAACGTTTATTCGATTGGCGCTTACCAGGTAGATCAACTTGGTTTCAAAATTGACATCTATTACAACAACCGCGAAACATCTGTACTACAACCTTTCTTGCCATTTGATGGTATCGACAAAAAACAAATTGTCACTTTACTTGACATGGACAAAATTAATCAGAACAACCAACCGTTCTCGGATGGTGTTTTTGACTTTGCACCATTCAATGTAGTAGGGAACAAAATAGACAATGGCGGAACTATTAACCGTAAAAATGGCCGTATCTTCTTTTCTACCGTTGAACCTTTTGGAAAAACGCTCGCTGAAAAACTAACTGAAGCAAATGTGCCTGCGCTTTATGTCAACCAACTTTCTTATACAGAGCTCTACGATTCAACTAAAACAGCAGCGCAACAAATCCCGGCTAAAAACCGCTTTGTTTTCAAAGGCGAGTTCCAGTCTTCGATTTCCTCAGAGATTCCACTAAATGTCATGAATATACCGCAAGGTGCGGTCGTAGTTACTGCTGGTGGGATGCGCCTAGTAGAGGGAGTTGATTACACCGTAGACTACGCTTTTAGTCGAGTAAAGATTTTAAACACAGGTATCTTAGAGTCCAACACACCTATCAAAATTTCTATTGAGTCTAATTCTGTTTTTGGTTTCCAAGCGCGCTCAATGATCGGTGGCCGCTACCAATACAGACTCAATGAAAACTTCAAAGTTGGGGCTACTTGGTTGCGCATGATGGAACGCCCAGTTACCCAAAAAGTAGACTTCGGCTCCGAACCATTTAAAAACAATGTTTTAGGCGCTGACTTTGCTTTCCGTGCAAATGTACCTGTCCTTACAAAATTAGTTGACCTTTTACCTGTCATCTCTACCAACACGATGTCAACGCTATCGATGTCTGGTGAGGTAGCTACGCTCAAACCAGGTCAGCCAAGAGCAATTAATAAAGAAGGGACATCTTATATTGACGATTTCGAAGCATCGCAAAGTGCTATTGACCTCAAAGGAATGTCTGCTTGGCACTTGGCTTCTGTGCCACAAGGTCAACCTGACCTCTTCCCTGAAGGCGCCAAAAAAGACCTCAGCGCTGGCTTCAAAAGATCTAAAGTTGCTTGGTATACAATTGACCCTGTGTTCTATCAAAGTAGCCAGCTTACTCCTGCACATATCAAACAAGATCCTACCATGCTCTATGACAGCCGCATGCGACTCATTCAAATGACCGACCTCTTCCCAAATTTACAATTGCAATATGGGTCTATCACCAATATAAATGTCTTTGACCTTGCTTACTATCCTGCAGAGCGAGGGATGTATAACTTTGATACAACTGCTGTTGTTGACTCTTTGGGCCGTTTTAACAATCCTGAAGATCGCTGGGGTGGTGTCATGCGTGGACTCACAACGAATGATTTCGAATTGGCAAACATTGAGTTTATTCAGTTCTGGTTGCTCGATCCGTTCAACGAGGATGCTGAAAACGATAACCCAAATGCACCAATGTCAGGTGGTGACCTCTACTTTAACTTAGGTAATATATCAGAGGATATCTTACCTGATTCTCGTAAAAGCTTTGAGCACGGCCTGCCAGCAAATAATGACCCTGTGCTTCTCGACAACATCGATACCACACTCTGGAGTAGAATATCAACTCAACAGGTGGTTGTCAATGCATTTGACAATGAGCCATCTGCCCGCATCAAACAAGATGTTGGTCTAGATGGTTGGGACAACAACGATGAACAAACAGCATACAGTGCCTATGTAACTTGGGTGCAAAACAACACGTCGCTTTCTCCTGCTGCAAAAACGCGCATGATTGCTGATCCATCTACAGATGATTACAACTATTACCTAGATGACAACTACGACAATCAACAACTCAATATTTTAAATCGTTACAAGCTATATAATGGTATGCAGGGCAACTCGCCTACCACTGAAATGTCTGATACGGCCAATACACTCGGATACCCAACGATTGCCTCGAATTTCCCAGATATCGAAGATATCAACCAAGACAACAACCTCTCTGAATCAGAAGCCTACTTCCAATACCGCGTCTCACTCAGACCAAATGACCTTCAAAATGTTGGCTCTAATTACATCACCAACAAACAAGTTTATCAAAACGGAAACAAATCAGAAACTTGGTACCAGTTTAAAGTTCCGATTCGTGAATTTGAAAAACGCGTAAATGGCATCCAGGATTTCAGATCGATTCGATTCATGCGTATTTTTATGAAGGGCTTTGAAGAACCCGTAGTGTTGCGCTTTGCACGTCTAGAGCTTGTCCGCGGTGAATGGCGCCGTTATTTCCAAGATCTAACGCAACCAGGTCTAAGTGTTCAAACTGACCCGAATCTCACCAGCTTCAATATTGCAGCACTTAACATCGAAGAAAATGCACAACGTCAACCTATTAATTACGTGGTGCCTCCTGGTATTGTCCGTGAAATAGATCCTTCACAAGTGTATCAGCGTCAGATGAATGAGCAGTCTTTGGTGCTTGAAGTATGTAACTTACAAGATGGTGACGCCCGAGCAGCATATCGCAATGTCCAGTTTGATGTGCGTACTTACAAGAAACTCAAAATGTTTGTGCACGCAGAATCTGTTATTGAAAATCAGCTCAAAGACAACGAACTTACCATTTTTGTGCGTCTGGGTACCGACTTCGTAGACAACTACTATGAATACGAAATGCCCATGAAAGTCACGGACTGGAATGCAACGAATCCTGACCTTATTTGGCCTGAAGGTAATAACATTGAAATTGAATTTGATCGTTTGCTCGACATAAAGATGGAGCGCAATAGCAAACTAGAACAAGGTATAGCTGGTGTCTCTAGTGTTGTAGAATACGAAAAAGGAGATCCAAATAACCCAAGCAATCGTATAAAAGTTAAAGGTAGCCCCAATCTTCAAGGGATCAAAACAATCATGATTGGGGTGCGAAATCCTTCAAAATCAGATCCAGATAATATTTGGGGTCCTGATAATGGTGAAGCAGAATGTGCCAATATATGGATCAATGAAATGCGACTCACCGATTTCGTAAGTGACGGTGGTTCCGCAGCTGTTGGTCAAATGCAGCTGCAGTTGGCAGATTTCGCTACAGTCCAAGCAGCAGGTAACTATTCTGGCATCAACTGGGGAGCTATTGATAGCCGCGTTCAAGATCGTCAGCGAAATCAAAAAATGGGCGCCGATATCAGTACTACAATGCAACTCGGACAGTTCTTCGGGAAGCAGGCACGCGTTTCCTTGCCATTCTACTACGGCTACTCAATTGGTGTTATTAACCCTGAATACGATCCATTTAATCCAGATGTCAAGCTTTCTAACTATGATCTCGCAACCCGCAAAGAACGCATGCGTTTAGGGCAAGATTTCACAGAGAGACGCAGCTACAACTTCACCAATGTTCGAAAAGAAGCAAAAGCCGGGACAAAACCTCAATTTTGGAGCATTTCAAACTGGTCTGCAACCTATGCTTTTTCTGAAAACAACAAAAGAGACTTCAACATCAAGTCGGACATGACTCGTACCTGGACAGGTGCACTCAATTATAATTATACATTTGCCGGAAAACCATGGGAACCCTTCAAGAAATGGGAGCCTGCCCAGAAAAATCCGTGGTTAAAATCACTCAAAGATTTCAATCTATACTATTTACCGAAGAACATTACATTCTCAAATGATTATTCGCGTATTTACAATGAAAGACAAGTCCGAAACATCATTGTCCCTGATTACAATTTTGAGCCAATTTACCTCAAGCGTTTTGATTGGAACAGAAACTATCAAGTCGGTTACGACGTTACCAAAGCGCTCAAAACAACCTTTACAGCAACCAACCGTTCCATTTTCGAAGAAGGAAATCATGGTGTAGACCGTCAATTAAATCCTGAAGGCTACCAAGAATTTTTAGATACCATTCGTTCTCAAATGAGCACCTTCGGCCGTACCATGGATTACACGCACAACTATTCAATTAGTTACACACTACCTTTTGACAAGTTTCCTGTTACATCTTGGCTTTCATCCAATATCAAATACGCGGGTACTTACAATTGGCAACGTGCCCCATTGGGTCAAGCAGAATTTGGAAACATCATCCAAAATACAAGATCCATCAATGTTACAGCCCAAGGGAATTTAGTCACACTCTACAATAAAGTCCCTTATTTTAAACGGGTTTTAGCCAGCAGTAATGGTAATAAAACCAATGCCAATGCTAAACAAGGGCCAGAAGGCGCTCAAGGTGGTAAAGGCGCACCTCCTAAAAAAGCTGAATTTAAGCCTAAAAAACCGCTCGATGAAATGACCGATCGGGAGCGTAAAGAATATGACCGTCAACTAGCCCGTTTCGAACGCAAACAAGCCAGACTTGAAGAACTTAAACTGAAAGAAAAAGAACCTGTCAACCCAATTTTAGGTACACTCGTAAGAATGTTGCTTACCGTCAGAAATGTTTCTGGAACTTATAACCTATCTAACGGTACCATGCTACCTGGCTTCAATCAAGAGTCAAGTGTACTCGGAATGAATGCCCAAAC
>JBILTD010000261.1:0-6471 GCA_044371695.1 Crocinitomicaceae bacterium
TCACAGGTCCTGTAATTGGAACCGCAACTGTACTTGTACCGTTACAATATTGTAGATTGTTAATTGGATAAGCTTGCGGAGTAGGATTAACAATTAAAGTAAAGGATGTAGAATTGCCGGTACAAGTTAGGCCTAGATTGGTAAAACTAGAACTTACTTGAATGGTTGAACTAATTGGCGCATAATTGATATTAGTGGCTGTAAAGCTTGGAATATTTCCAGTTCCATTCAGAGCAAAACCAACATTAGGATTTGAATTAGTCCAGTTATAAGTGGCATTATTTACAGAGGAACTGAAACTTGGCAGAGCCGATAAAGCACCATTACAACGCGTTACGTTGGCAATTGGTGTCATGACTGGAATCGGATTGACAATGACCCAAACAGGAATGATCGGGCTTGAACAACCGGTTGCAGCAGAGGTTCCTACGACATTATATAGTACCGTCTGAGGAGCTGTTGTATTATTAACCAAGACATCATTGATTGTACCGGAAGAAACAGCTGAAAGTGTCTCGCCTGTAACATCCAGAGCCTGATTCGCATACCAGTTAAATGTAACATTGGTATTTGCGGTTAAAGTTAAATTTACAGGGCTACCACTACAAATAACAACAGTATCAGAATTGAGCAATTCTAGTTCTGGCTTCACTGTAACTGCTATGGTTTGTGTAGCACCCGTGCATGATCCCAATTGAGAAGTCGGTGTCACGGCATAAATCACCAACTGATTGCTTGAACTCGTGTTAATCAATACATCATTGATGACAGATCCTGTATTTTGAGTTAATGATTCTCCAGTGATATTTGGATTGTTAAATGTAGTAAACCATGTGAAATTCGATGGAACATTTGAGCCTAAGAAAGTACTGACTGTGGCTCCACTACAAATTTCAACCGTACTTGGAATATTCAAAATCACCTCAGGCACTACTGAAACTGTAAATAAGCTATCAGGACCAACACAACCATAAGGTACTGAAATCGCATTGACTGTATATTGAACGTTTTGAATGCTCGTAGTTGTATTTGTCAACGTATTCGAAATAGTAGAACTTGTTTGCGTTAAGAACACTTCACCTGTAACATTTGGATTTGAAATGGCAGACCATTCAAACGTTGCCGGTACAGATGATGTTAAACTTTGAGAGAAGCTCGTATTATTACAAATAGATTGATCAAAAATAGTACCCACCAACGGTGTAGGGCGAACAGTAATATCAAATGGAAGTGTTGCACCTGGACAAGTTACCCCTGACGAAATATACTGAGGAGTAACATTGATAGTAGCTGTAACATCTTGCGCTGTATTGTTAATTGCTGAGAAGCTTGGAACATTTCCTGTACCTGATGCAGCTAGCCCAATTGCCGGATTTGAGTTGGACCAAACAAAAGCATTTGCAGTTCCTGCAAAGGAAATGGCATTGGTCAAGGAACCACCGCAAATACTGACATTACTCAAGTTGGTAACTGTCGGCACATGACTAACAGTAATAGTAAAGGTTTGAGTTGGACCAGCACAAACATTAGAACCAAAGGTATAGAACGGTGTCACGGTAATAGTGGCTGTGACAGGACCATTGCTATTGTTGATGGTTTGGAAACTAGGAACAAGCCCTTGTCCGTTTGTACCGAGGCCAATAGCAGGGTTGTTATTTGACCAAGTATAATTGGTAGCTGTACCCGTTAGGTTAATCGGCACTGTAGTTTGGTTATGGCAATAGGTAACATCATTTGGATCATTCGCTACCGGCGTAGGATTTACTGTGATGGTAAAGGTCTCTTGAACACCTGGACAAGATATACCGCCGTTGATATAAATTGGCGTGATATTGACACTAGCTACTAATGGTGTTGAGCCATTATTCTGGGCGTTGAATGCTGCAATATTATTAATGCCGGCTGAAGCTAAGCCAATCGAAGCTGCCGTGTTAGTCCAGTTGTATTGAGTCGCTGTTCCGGTAAAGTTAACTGCAGGAGTTAAGGCGCCATTACAGATCGCTAAATCTCCTGGATCATTGACAATCGGCGTAGGATTTACTGTGATGGCAAAGCTCACAGGCGTCCCTAAACACTCAACACCATTGTTGATAAAACGCGGCGTAATGGTTATAGTGGCAGTGATAGGTGCCGAACTGCTATTTGTTGCTGTAAACGAAGGTATATTTCCTGTTCCAGTAGCTGCTAAACCTATGGCAGGATTTGAGTTGATCCAACTATAGTTGGTTCCCGTTCCTACTATACTTGTTCCAGGAGTTACTTGGTTGTTACAATAAATTTGATTCGCTGGTGCAGTTGCACTCGGAGTTGGATTTATAGTAAGTATGATGGTTTGTTGTAGCCCAGAACAACTTAGACCTGCATTTAAATATTGTGGTGTTACTGTTACAGTCGATACAACAGCACTATTGCCACTATTAACCGCAGTGAAGCTAGAAATGTTTCCTGTTCCAACATTGCCAAGTCCGATGCTAGCAAGCGTATTTGTCCAAGAATAACTAGTTCCTGAACCAGTGAAATTTAATGGGTTAGTTGAGGAACCATTACAAACCGTTTGGTCTGGCAAATCATTTACGATTGGGCTCGGATTAACTGTGATTGTGAAGTTCTGGGTAGGGCCTGTACAACTTACTTGACCGCCTGTATATACAGGTGTGATGGTCACTGTTGAAGTGACAGGTACGCTACCATTATTAATTGCTGAAAAACTACTGATGTTGCCATTTCCAGAGGCAGCTAGCCCAACAGAAGGCAGGGAATTAATCCAAGTATAACTGGTTGCAGATCCAGAGAAGTTAACTGCTTGAGTTGATGTCGTATTACATACAACCTGAGCCGCTGGTGCCGACATCGTTGGCGTCGGATTTACCGTAAATGTCATGGACTGCGTAGGTCCAGGACAACTAATATTACTACCCGTATAAACTGGAGTAAATACCACTTGAGCCGTTACCGGGGTTGAACCGAGATTGACAGCTGTAAAAGGAGATATGTTTCCTGTTCCTGTATTATTAAGTCCAATTGAAGGCGTATTATTTGTCCAAGTGTAACTTGTTCCAGTACCGACTAAGTTTACTAATGTTGTACTTGCCCCATTACAAACAGTTTGATTGTTTGGATCAACCAAGCTTGGCGTTGGGTTTACAGTAAATGAAAAAGTTTGCGGGGAACCTGGACAGCTGGCACCGGAACCAACAAAAAGCGGTGTCACTTCAACGGTTGCCACAACTGGAGAACTACCATTATTCAAGGCAGTAAACGCTAGAATATTTCCAGCACCACTAGCTGCTAAGCCAATTGAAGGCAAGCTGTTTGTCCAAGAATAATTTGTGCCTGTACCACCAAAGTTGACATTCACTGTTTGCTCTAGGTTACATCGAACTTGATCTAGTGGGTCATTGACAATTGGAGTTGGATTTACTGTAATCACAAATTGGTCCTGACTTCCACTACAAGAAACACCAGCATTTTGGAAAAGTGGCAGTACGTTTATTGTTGCAGATACCGGTGTACCAGTTGTGTTAATTGCAGTATAGCTTGGTAATTGATTTGCACCAGATGCAGCTGTAAGCCCTATGGAAGTATTAGAATTATTCCAAGTATAACTGGTTGCATTTCCACTGAAACTTAATGGATTTGTTACTTGGCCATTACAAAGTGCAAAATCAGCAACTGGAGTAACAACAGGTGTTGGGTTTATTGTAATCGTGAAATTAGAAACCGAACCAAAACATGTTGTTCCACCTCCAAGGAAAACTGGTGTTACTGCTATCGTTGCGGTTTGAATGGAAGATGTACCATTTGTCGCGGTAAACGTATTTATAGTATTTATACCAGATGCTGCTAATCCAATAGAAGGTAAAGTATTGGTCCAATTATAGCTTGTTCCAGTTCCCGTAAAAGTTAGACCACTAACACTTCCTCCGTTACAAACAACTATTGGGCCCGTAGGTACCACTGTTGGTGCAGGATTTACTGTAATCGAATAAATTGAAGTAGCACCCGGACATCCCCCTACTGCGGTAGATGCACTGGCAGAAATCTGAATAACCTGAGCAACGTTGGTTGTATTGACAAGTGTAAATGACGGAATGACGCTATTACCACTTGTGTTTGTTAAACCACTAATACCAGCTGGCGCATTGAGTACATTCCAGGTGATTACTGCATTTGGAGTCGTTGAATTGATTGTTACTGTATTGGACGTAGAACCCGAACAAATCACTTGATTTTGAAAAGTGAAACCTACAACAGGTGATGGATTAACGGTAATTGAGAATGTTTGGGCTGTTCCAAAACATGATAAACCTGCATTGAGGTACTCAGGTGTCACAACTATGGATCCAACCAAAGGACTATTGCTATTATTTTGTCCAGTAAATGCTGAAATAGCTCCAACACCACTTGCCCCTAATCCAATACTAGGAGTAGTATTTGTCCAATTGTATAATGTACCTTGATACCCTTGAAATGAGATCGCTGAAGTAAGCGCGCCGTTACATACTGTTTGATTAGCAGGACTATTGACTATCGGTGTTGGATTAACTGTTATGGTATAAGTTACAGGAGTACCACTACATGTGATACTGTTATTTGTAAAATGCGGAGTAATCGTAATTGTTGCTGTAATTGGAGCAAAACCTGTATTTGTCGCCGTAAAAGAAGATATATTTCCAGTACCACTTGCCGCTAATCCTATGGATGGATTTGAATTTGTCCATGAATAAGAAGTCCCCGTACCAGAGATATTTGTGACTGGTGCAATTTGATTATTACAGTAGACTTGATTTATTGGAGCGGTAACAACCGGTGTAGGGTTTACAGTAATCAAAATTGTTTGATTGCTTCCTGTACAAGTAACGTTTGAATTTAAAAAATATGGTGTTACTGTTACTGTACTCACCAATGGATTACTACTTGAGTTCAGTGCATTGAAACTGGCAATATTACCAGACCCAGCAGCAATCAAACCAATAGCAGGTAGACTATTAGTCCATGAATAACTTGTTCCTGTTCCAGTAAAGCTTAATGGAAGAGTTGAAGCACTATTACAAACCGTTTGATCTGGTAAATCATTAACAGTAGGAGTTGGATTAATTGTGTAAGTAAAAGTTTGTGTCGGACCAGAACAACTTACTTGATTTCCTGAATAAATAGGCGTTACAACAATTGATGATGTTACTGGGACACTCGTAGAATTGAGTGCTGTAAAACTTGCTATATTGCCAGTACCGCTGCCTAGCAATCCGATTGAAGGTAGAGAATTCGTCCAAGAGTAATTAGTTGCTGTACCTGAGAAGATTACCTGATTGGTTAAACTTGAATTACAAATGACTTGAGAGCCAGGGGCTGTCATTGACGGTGTCGGATTTACCGTAAAGCTCATGGTTTGTGTAGGACCAGGACAACTAATTCCTCCGCCTTCAAAAATTGGCGTAAAGGTTACGAGTGCTACTGCCGGAGTACTTGATCCATTTGTAGCATTAAAAGCTGGAATATTTCCGGAGCCATTATCCCCAAGACCAATTGTATTATTGTTATTTACCCATGTATAGCTTGTACCAGTTCCAACAATATTAACCAATGAAGTACTAGCACCGTTACAAACTATCTGATTCGCTGGATCCACCAAACTTGGTGTTGGATTCACAGTAATTGTAAAGTTCTGAGCTGTTCCAGGACAAGTTGCTCCTGAGCCTGCATAAATAGGTGTAACTGCTAAATTCGCAACAACAGGTGTTGTGGTATTATTTATAGCTGTAATCGGTAGAATATTTCCTGTTCCGTTGGTTCCTAAACCAATGGATTGGGTTGAATTTGTCCATTGATAAGAAGTACCATTCCCAATAAAATTAATTGCTGCAGTTTGCGCTTGATTACAGCGCACCTGATCTAAAGGATCAGAAACTACAGGCGTCGGATTAACAGTAATGACAAATTGATCTATTGACCCCGTACAGGTAATTCCACCGTTATCAAAAGATGGCATTACGTTAATAGTAGCTGTTACAGGAGTCGTCGTATTATTAATGGCTGAAAACGATGGCAAAACGTTCGTTCCTGAGGCACTTAATCCAATTGATAAATTACTCGTTGTCCAGGTGTAACTTGTGGCAGAACCTGCAAAACTCAATGGACTAGAAACAGTCCCATTACATATACCAAAATCATTATTTGCTGTAACGGTTGGCGTTGGATTAACGGTAATCGTAAATGTTGAAACAGGTCCGTTACAGCTGATTCCACTACCCGTAAATATAGGTGTAACTGTAATTGTAGCTGTTTGGATGGTCGCTGAATTATTGATGGCGGCAAAAGCGTTTATTGCGCTTTGTCCTTGTGCGTTTAGGCCTATTGAGGTCAAGTTGTTTGCCCAACTATAACCCGTTCCAGTACCTGTAAAACTGATATTACTTACCTGTCCTCCGTTACATACTACAACAGGATTTGTTGCTAAAGCAGTTGGAGACG